>JAUVQN010000066.1 GCA_030598125.1 Coriobacteriia bacterium
CAACGTGGGGGCCGTGAAGCTTGGACAGGCGCTCGGAGAGGATGAGATGTACCGGGCCTTCGCCGAGCTGGGGTTCGACCGGCCCACGGGCGTGGACTTCCCCGGCGAGTCGGCGGGCTACCTCCCGAAGGTCGAGGACTGGTCCGCGTCCACGATCGGGAACCTCCCGTTCGGGCAGGGGATGTCCGTCAACGCGTTGCAGCTGTCACGCGCGATGTGCGCCGTCGCCAACGGAGGCGATCTCGTCACGCCGCACCTGCTGAAGTCCGTGCCGGCGGACGCAGCACTGGAGCCGTCATGGCCCGAGGAGCGGGCCATGAGCGAGGAGACGTCCGCGATGATGCGAGACGTCCTGACCTCGGTCGTGGTGGATGGGACCGGGACGGGAGCGGCGGTCGAGGGATTCACGGCGGCCGGGAAGACGGGGACGGCGCAGAAGGCGCGACCGGACGGTCTCGGGTACGCGAAGGGCAGCTACATCGCGTCCTTCGTGGGGTTCCTGCCGGCCGACGACCCCGAAGTCGTCATCTTGGTGGCGGTGGACGAGCCGACGAACGGGATCTATGGCGGCGCGATCGCGGGACCCGCGTTCAGCGAGATCGGCAGCTTCTGCATGTCCCATCTGAGGATCAGCGGTGCGGGGCAGGGCACTGAGCAGTCCGAGAGCGCGGTGGCGGAGACGATCGTGCCGGGGACAGCTGACGAGCCCGATCCCGAGGGCGGATGAGGGGAATGCGCGTGGGCCGACCGACCGGCGACGCCTGTGCTAGAATCTCGGCGTTCGACGCGGTGGAGCGGGTGGAACGCCTGAGACTCTCACAGCTGCTCGAAGACGTGGACCACCACGTCGCGGCGGTCTCGGATCCTGTCGTGACGGGCATCGCCTACGACTCGCGCAAGGTCGTCTCGGGCGACGCCTTCTTCTGTGTCTCCGGTTTCGAGGTCGACGGGCACGACTTCGCCCGTGACGCGGTCGAGCGTGGCGCGTGCGCGCTGATCGTGGGGCACGAGGTGCCAGGTGTCCCGTCCGGCGTGCCTCAGGCGGTCGTGGGAGATCCTCGGGTGGCGCTGGCGGCCGCGAGCGCGACCTACTACGGGCACCCGAGCCGGCGTCTGGATCTCGTCGGCGTTACGGGGACGAACGGCAAGACCACGACGACGTACATGCTCGACAGCATCCTCGCCACCTGTGGTCGGACGACGGGCCTGCTCGGCACGGTGGAGGTGCGTGTCGCATCGGAGCGGTTCCCTGCGGGACGGACGACACCGGAGTCCGCTGACCTGCAGCGGATCCTCGCGCAGATGGTGGACGCCGGCGTGGACGCGGCGGTCATGGAGGTGTCGTCGCACGCCATAGACCTCCACCGAGTGGGACACGTCGACTTCGCCGTCGCGGCGTTCACGAACCTGACCCAGGACCACCTCGACTATCACAAGTCGCTCGAGGAGTACTTCTCCGTGAAGCGGCGGCTCTTCGCCGACATGCCGGTCGGTCGTCGTGTCGTGAACGTGGACGATGAGTTCGGCGCTTCGCTCGCGGCCGAGCTCGGCGTAGAGTGGACGGTCGGCACGACTCCCGAGGCGCTCGTGCAGGCGCACGACGTTCGGCTGTCTCAGGACCGCTCGGAGTTCGATCTCGTGACGCCTGGTGGCCGCGTGAGCACACGTGTGCCTATCGCGGGCGCCTACAACGTGAGCAACGCGCTCGTGGCCGTCGGTTGCGCGCTCGCCCTAGAGCTGCCGCTCGACGGTATCGTCGACGGTCTTGCGCGCGCCGAGCAGGCGCCAGGGAGGCTCGAGCGGATCGATGAGGGTCAGGACTTCGGCGTCTACGTGGACTACGCTCACACGCCCGACGCCCTCGAGAAGGCTATCCTGGCGGTGAAGGGCGTCACGCCCGGCGACGTCGTCACGGTCTTCGGGTGCGGGGGGGATCGCGATCCTGAGAAGCGTCCGATGATGGGCGAAGCGGCCGGCCGGACCTCGGATCGTGTCATCGTCACGACGGACAACCCGAGGACCGAGGATCCGGTGGGGATCATCCTCCACATCGAGGACGGACTCGAGCGCACGGGCCTCCCCTACGAGGTCGAGATCGACCGGCGGGCCGCCATCGAGCGGGCCATCGCCTCGGCGCGTCCGGGCGACAGCGTGCTCATCGCCGGGAAGGGCCACGAGGACTACCAGATCTTCGCCGAAAGGACGATCCACTTCGACGACCGGGAGGTCGTCCGGGAGGTGCTGCGCTCCTAGTGCTGACGCTACCCGTCCATACGCTCGTCGAGGTCGTCTCCGGCAGCCTGCTCATGGGGCCGGAGTCCACGGTCGTCAACGGGGTGTCGATCGACACCCGCTCGCTCGACCCGGGCGCCGTGTTCGTCGCCTTCAGGGGCGAGCGCGTCGACGGCCGCGCGTACGTGCCCGAAGCGCTCCGCATGGGCGCTCGGGCGGTCATCGTCTCCGAGTGGGACGACGGCATCCGCGAGACGGTCGATTCGCTGGGCCGCCACGATGCCGCTGTCGTGCTGGTGGAAGACCCGGCTGCCGCGCTCCAGCGTCTCGCTGAGCATCATCGCTCTCGGCTCCACGCGCCTGTGATCGGCGTGACCGGGTCGACGGGCAAGACGACGACCAAAGACATGCTGCGAGCGGTGCTCGGCCGTACGCTGAGGGTCGTGGCGACAGAAGGCAACCAGAACAACGAGCTCGGTGTCCCGCTCACTATCCTCAGAGCCGGCGTCGACACGGAGGCGCTGATAGTGGAGATGGCGATGCGGGGGAGCGGACAGATCGCGAGACTGTGCGAGATCGCGCATCCGACCATCGGGCTCGTCACGAACGTGGGCGAGACGCACATGGAGCTGCTGGGGAGCCAGCCGTCCATCGCGGCCGCGAAGGCGGAGCTCGTGAAGGCCGTGCCCCGGGAGGGTGTCGTCTTCCTGAACGGCGACGATGCGTGGACGGACTCTCTGGCGGAGTCGACCGCGGCTGCGATCGTCAGGTATGGGCTCGGGGACTCGAACGATGTGCGTTCGCGCCACGTCGAGACCGACGGCGACGGGCACCCCAGCTTCGAGGTCGAAGCGCAGCAGGTCTGCTTCCCGGTGACGCTCTCGATTCCCGGGCGCCACAACGCGTACAACGCCGCTGCGGTCGCAGCCGTCTCGCTTCACTTGGGCGTACCGCCCGGGGAGGTCCGTGCGGGACTGGAAGAGGCGAGCCTGTCGCCGATGCGCATGGAGGTATTCCAGAGCGCCGGTGGGATCACCGTCGTGAACGATGCGTACAACGCGAGCCCCACATCGATGCGAGCAGCCGTCGACGCGCTCTCCGACATGTCCGTGGACGGTCGTCGCGTCGCGGTCCTCGGTGACATGGCCGAGCTCGGCTCCCTCGCCGAGCTTGCCCATTTCGAACTGGGGGAGTACGTGGCGGCGAAGTCGTTCGAGCGTCTCGTGGCCATCGGGGATCGGGCGGCAAGGATCGCCGATGGAGCGCGAGCGGCGGGGATGGAGCCGTCGCGCATCGTCACCGCAGGATGTGCCGACGACGCTCCGCCCATACTCGAAGAGTACGTGCAGCCGGGAGACGCGGTGCTTGTCAAGGCGTCCCGCGTGATGGGTCTCGAGCGAGTGGTGGAGGCGCTGACTCGACCTCATGCTTAACCTGAGCCTCTATCCCACGTACACGGTGTTCCTCACGGCGGTGCTCGCCCTCGTGCTAGCGGCGTTGCTCTTCCCGTTGTGGATCCGGGTCTTGCGCTACCGGAACATCGGCCAGCAGGTGCGAGCCGACGGTCCGCAAGGCCACCTGGTCAAGCAGGGGACGCCCACGATGGGCGGCGTGTTGATCTTGCTCGTCGTGATGGGCGTGTATCTGTTCATGGGCGTCGTCGGCCGTCTGGGCTTCCTCGCGCTCGCCGCGACGCTGGCCGCGGGCGTGCTGGGCTTCTTCGACGACTACGCGAAGGTGCTTCGGGAGCGCTCGCTGGGGCTCACGCCCCGTGCGAAGCTGTTCTGGCAGGTGTTCATCGCCGTGGTGTTCGGACTCGCCGTGGTGAACTGGGCGGGCCTGTCGACTGTGGTCGCGGTGCCCTTCGCGGGGGGTGGACTGGACCTCGGGGTGCTCTCGTTCGACGTCACGATCGGGGGCATGATCGTCGTCGTCCCCGTCCTCTACCTGCTGCTGGTGGCGGTCATGATGACGGCCACCTCGAACGCCGTGAACCTCACGGACGGCCTTGACGGACTCGCGGCCGGGAGCGTCACGATCGTCGTTCTGGCGTTCGGCGCGGTCGGGTTCCGGCAGAACCAACTCGAGTTCGCGCTGCTTGCGGCCGCGATCGCCGGAGCGTGTATCGGATTCCTTTGGTACAACGCCTACCCGGCGGACATCTTCATGGGAGACACGGGCTCGCTCGGACTGGGCGCCGCCATCGCTGCACTCGCGATCGTGACCAAGACCGAGCTGCTGCTCATACTCATCGGCGGCGTGTACGTGTGGGAGACGATGTCGGTGATCCTGCAGATCGGGTCGTTCAAGCTCACCGGCAAACGGCTCTTCCTGATGGCGCCCGTCCACCATCACTACGAGATGAAGGGCTGGTCGGAGACGAAGATCATGGTGCGGTTCTGGATCATCACGGGGATCGCGGCCGGGGCCGGGCTCGCACTCCACTTCGTGGGGTCGCTCTCCAGATGAACTCAAAGATCGAAGGACGCGTCCTCGTGCTGGGTCTTGGCCGCTCGGGCGTCGCGGCCGCGGAGGTCCTCGCCGACGCGGCCGACGATGGGCGGGTCACCGCTGTGGGAGTCGTGGATGAGAGCCGGGGCGAGGTCCTCGAATGCGAAGCGGATCGCTTGCAGGTCCGCGGCGTGGGCGTGCGGCTAGGCACGAACGCCGTCGAGGGCGCGTGGGACCTTGTCGTCGCCAGCCCCGGGATACCTCCGAGGAGCGAGCTGATGACCGCGGCGCGGGGCCTCGGGGCGCCGATCGTCTCGGAGATCGAGATGGCGTACCGGCTCACGCAGGCACCGTTCGTCGCCGTGACGGGCACCAACGGGAAGACGACGGTCACGAGTCTCGTGACGCATCTGCTGGGCGCCTCGGGCGTTCCTGCGGAGGCGGTGGGCAACATAGGGCGTCCCGCGACACGCGCAGCGGCGGACGCCGGAGGGGCCACGGTCCTGGTCACGGAGGTATCATCGTTCCAGCTCGCCCTGACGTCGAGCTTCCGCCCGAGGGTGGCCGTGCTGCTGAACATCACTCCGGACCATCTCGACTGGCACGGAGGCTTCGAGGCCTACGAGCGTGACAAGGCGAAGGTATTCGCGAATCTCGTGGGTCGGGATCTGGCCGTCGTGAACGTGGACGACGCTGGTTCCGCCCCGTACGCGGAGCGGCTCGAAGACGGCGGTGCGCGTGTCATGCGCGTCGGCCTCGGGGGCCCGTTCGAGCACGGTGCCTGGCTGCAAGACGGGATGTTGGTCGTCCGCGCCGAGTGCGGCGCGGTGGAGCTGGTGGGCGCGGACGAGCTGAAGATCCTCGGAGAGCACAACGTGGGCAACGCGCTCGCGGCCTCGGTCGCTGCGCTCGAGATGGGAGCCTTGCCCGAGGGAGTGCGCGAGGGGCTCCGGACCTTCGCTCCGATCGAGCACAGGCTCGAACCGGTCGACTGGGTGGATGGTGTCGAGTACTTCAACGACTCGAAGGCGACCAACCCTGACGCCACCATGAAGGCGCTCACCGCGTTCGCCGGCCGACCGCTCGTCCTTCTTCTCGGTGGCCGCAACAAGGGCAACGAGTTCGATCAGCTGGCGCGTCGGACGTCCGACGCGTGTCGGGCGGTGGTGGTCTTCGGCGAAGCCGCCGCGACGATCGAGCGCGATCTCGAGGGGGCGGAGCTGCGCCTGGTCCGTGCGGACAGCATGCGCTCGGCCGTGCGGGAGGCGGGTGCACTCGCTCAGGAAGGCGACGCCGTGCTCCTCTCGCCGGCGTGTGCGTCGTTCGATGAGTTTCGGGGTGGCTACGAGGAGCGGGGTCGCGCGTTCAAGGAAGAAGTGGCGGCACTGGCGGTCGGGGGAGGTGTCGCCTAGATGGGTGTGCCGAAGCGAGTCGAGCCTGCGACGATGCGGCGCCTCCTGATCGGTTCGGTGGCATGCCTCGCCCTCTTCGGTGTCGTGATGATCTATTCGGCGGCGTCAGTCTCGGACTACGTCCTCTACGGTGACAGCGCGCATCACCTCAAGCGCCAGCTCCTGTATGTGGTCGCGGGCGGGGCGGCCATGTGGGCGCTGTCCCGGCTGGACTACCGTAGCCTGAGGTCGCTCGCGTGGGCCGGTGTGGTCGCCGCGGACATCGCCCTCGTGGTTGTGCTCGTCAGCGGTGTGGGCAGGTGGGGCGCGCAGCGCTGGATCGAGATCGGCGCGTTCACGCTCCAGCCATCCGAGTTCGCGAAGCTCGCCTGCGTCTTCGCGCTCGCGGCCGTCCTGACGGGTCCGAGACGCAAGGAACGGCCCGACTGGGACCTGCTTGCGCGGATCGCGCTCATCGTCGTGCCCGTGCTCGTACTCGTCCTCCTTCAGCCCGACATGGGCACCGCCATGGCGATCCTGGCGGCCGCGATGATCGTGATGTTGCTGGGGGATGTCTCCTGGCGGCACCTCGCAGGCCTCGTGCTTGCGGTCGGCCTCGCCGTCCCGGTCCTCATCCTCGTCGAGCCATACCGGCTCCAGCGCTCTGTGTCCTTCCTGGATCCGTGGTCGGACCCTCAGGGCGCGGGCTATCAGACGATACAGGCGCTGCTCGCGTTCGGTTCCGGGGGATGGAGCGGTGTGGGGCTGGGTCTCTCGAGGCAGAAGTTCTTCTACCTTCCCGCCGCGCACACGGACTTCGTGCTCGCCATCATCGGCGAGGAGCTCGGACTCTTCGGCACGCTCTCGATCCTGGCGGCGTTCGTCGTGTTCGCGTACGCGGGATTCGGCATCGCGGTGACGTCGAAGGACCGGTTCGGCCGTCTGCTCGCGGGCGGGCTCACCGGCGTCATCGTGCTCCAGGCGCTCATGAACATGGCCGCCGTGACGAACCTCATGCCCGTCACGGGCATCCCGCTGCCCTTCGTGAGCTACGGTGGATCCTCGCTCGTCTTCACCATGGGGAGCGTCGGTGTCATCCTGTCGGTGGCGCGATTCGGTCGCGCGATCGCGCGATCGCCGGTCGCCGCTCGTGCGGGGAGAGGAGTCGGGAAGGGTGCGCGTGATGCTCAGCGGCGGGGGGACCGCGGGACACGTCTACCCGGCGCTCGCCGTGGCACAGGCGCTTCTCTCCGACGGGCATGACGTCTCCTTCGTCGGCACTCCGGAGGGCACGGAGGCTCGTCTCGCGAAGGACGCGGGGCTGACCTACCACGCGATCCCGGCGCGCGGGTTCGACCGCGGGGCCCCGCTCACGATCGTTCCGACAGCCGGCACGCTCGCGGCCTCGACGTCTCGGGCGCGTGGGCTTCTCGCTCGCGAGCGGCCCGACGTGGTGGTCGGGTTCGGGGGCTACGTCTCCCTCGCAGTCGGCACCGCGGCCGCGACACGGCGCATCCCGCTCGTGCTGCACGAGCAGAACGCCGTGCCCGGTCTCGCGAACAGGGTCCTCTCGCGCTGGGCGTCGGCGGTGGCCGTCACCCACGCGGAGTCGACCGGCCGGCTTCGCCATCCCGAGCGAGTGCATCTGACAGGCAATCCCGTGCGACCGGGCATCGTCGGGGTGGGGAAGAGCGCGGGGCGCGCGGCTCTCGGGCTGGAGGAAGACGATACGGTGCTGCTCGCGTTCGGGGGTAGCCGAGGAG
>JAUVQN010000110.1 GCA_030598125.1 Coriobacteriia bacterium
AGGCTCTAGTTGTGAGATTGCAATAGCGACTACACTCTCTAGTACGCGGGGCAGATCCTCTGCCACGCGTACGGTGGGGAGAGCTGGGTGGCGTGAGTCGGGGATGGCAAGCGCGCTGGTGGTAGGCGCACAGAACCATGCGCGACAACGCCCAGTGACATCACGGGCAGCGCACTCGAACACTGATAGCCGCGAGCGCCCCTACTCCATCGCGAAGACGGGCTCGCTCGTGCGCGCGGCCGCGGGGGCGTCGACCTCCCACTTGCCGCAGCGGCCGCCCCAGCGGGCGAGGACCTCGCCGTCGACCTCACACTGCACGATCTCGCAGTTGTTCTCGCAGCCCTTGCAGTGGAAGCTCGACGTCACGTACTCGATGCGCGAGGCCTCGAACCCCTTGAAGCGCGAGAAGTGGCCGTTGCGGATCGTCGCTTCGCGACCCAGCAGCGCGGAGCCGATGGCACCCATCACGTGGTGATAGTCGGGGACGATGACGTCGACCCCGAGCGCCTCGGAGAAGGCCCGCTTCATGCCGTCGTTCGCGGCGACGCCACCCTGGAACACGATCGGCGAGCTGAGCTCCTTGCCGGTGGCGAGGTTGTTGAGGAAGTTGCGGACGAGCGACTCGCACAGGCCGTAGACGATGTCCTCGGTCGAGTAGCCCATCTGCTGCTTGTGGATCATGTCTGATTCGGCGAAGACCGAGCAGCGTCCGGCGATCTGCGCCGCCTTCTCGGAGCGGACCGCATGCCCGCCGAACTCCTCGATCGGGATGCCGATCCGGGCCGCCTGATGATCGAGGAAGGAGCCCGTCCCCGCGGCGCATACGGTGTTCATCGCGAAGTCCGTGACGACGCCGTCATCGAGCAGGATGAGCTTGGAGTCCTGGCCGCCGATCTCGAGCACCGTGCGCACCTCGGGCACCACGTGCATCGCGCCGACCGCGTGCGCGGTGATCTCGTTCTTCACGACATCGGCTCCCACGATGACGCCGGTGAGGTAGCGTGCGCTCCCCGTCACGCCGACACCGCGGACCTCGATGCTCTCGTCCAGCTTCTCCGCGAGCTCCTCGAGGCCGCGTTGCACGGCGACGATGGGCTGGCCCTGCGTGCGCCGGTAGACCCAGGCACGCACCTCCAGGTCCTCGTCGAGGACGACGAAGTTCGTGCTGACGGACCCGACGTCTACGCCGAGGTAGCCTCTCATGCTTCGATCCTCTCTCGCGGCCCGCCGCTCGTGCGGGTGTCCTCGTCATCCGGCTCCGCTCCGGCGCCGGTGTCCCCTCCATCGCGGGTCTCGCCGGCCACGACCTCTTCGAAGTCGTCCGGTGCGCACGCCGCCGCACGCGGGGTCCGGCCGGGCGCGGTCAGCCGGCCCTGCCTCCGCCTGCTCTCGAGCAGGTCGAGGAAGGCCTCGAGCCTCGTGTGCACGCCGGCCTTGCCCGTCTGTTCGTCCACGACGAGCGAGAGGTACGGCATGTCCTTGTCGCGCAAGACCACGGGAAGGATCTGCTTCGCGATGATCTCGGGCATGCAGGTGAACGGCAGCAGGTGGACCACTCCGTCGAAGTCCCGCTCCTTGAAGAGGACCGTCCTGCCGATGGCGACCTGGCCGTCTCCGCCTACCCAGTGATCGAGGTACGGCGCGGCCGCCTCGACGATCTCGTCCTCGTGCGTGCCGAAGATCGGGTTCGAGTCGCCGACGCCGATCCAGTCGCTCGTGTACGTCCCGCGGTCCACGTAGAC
Source organism: Coriobacteriia bacterium (assembly GCA_030598125.1). Taxonomy (GTDB): domain Bacteria; phylum Actinomycetota; class Coriobacteriia; order Anaerosomatales; family JAUVQN01; genus JAUVQN01. The sequence continues at coordinate 1,743 of JAUVQN010000110.1, forward strand.
GCCACGCTCGCCCAGGTACCCCTCGATGTCGAAGTTCGTGAACGGCTCGAGGATGAGATAGAACTCGCCGATCAGCCCGACCTTGAGCACGTCGCGCGACATATCCTTCTCCACGGCGGCCATGAGCGCCAGCGACTCGCGCTCGGCCGCTTCGATCTCATCCCACGTCCACGCCGCGCGCACGATATCGAAGCCCTCGTCGCGGGCACGGTCGGCGTCGCCGCGCGTGACCTCGTAGCAGCGCGTCGCGTTCCCGTCGCGCTCGATGCGGTCGAGCGCCTGGCCCTTGCGGAAGCAGTGCTTGACGTCCTGATATGCCTGACGGTACGAGCGGCCGTTCGCCAGGTGCTTCACGGTCTTCACGAAGTGCACCGGCCGCTGTCCCGGCGGCTCGATCGTGTAGGACTCGAACTCGTAGCCCAGGTTCTCGAGGATGCGGCGTTGCAGGTCGGCGTAGTAACCGAAGCGGCAGGGCCCGCCCCCACCGATCATCACCGTGGTGTCGGCGCCCGCTTCGAGCCCTTGGATGAGGTTCCCGATGGTCAGCTTGAGCGGCAGGCACGCGGTCTCGGGACCGTGCTGCACGCCGAGCTTCATCGTCTTGGCCGTGTTGGGGGGAGGCACGATGTACTCGCGATCCCACCGCGCGCAGAGGTCCTCGATGATGTACTGGACGGTCCCCATGAGGGGAGTGGTTATCTTCACGCCGGCACTACCGCCTTCCTGCGCTCCAGCATGTCGAGGAAGGCCTCGAGCCTGGTCACCATGCCCGCTTCGCCGCTGTGCTCGTCCACGACAAGCGTCATGAGGGCCGCCTTGCGCTCGCCGTCCTGATCGCGCACCGCGTCCTCGACGACGGTGTGCATGAAGGAGTCCGGTCCGCACGCGAACGACATCACGTAGATGACGCCGTCCACCGCATCGCTGTCGACCCAGTGCTTGATCGAGCCGACGACCTCCCGCTCGTACGTCCAAAAGATGTCCTTGGGGACGTCGCGCACCGCCCGGTCCACTTCCGGGTGGGTGACGGTCTCTGGGACCAGGACCTCGATCCCGCGCTCGGCGAGCCGGCGGATGAGATCCAGGCTGATCTGGTTGTCGTAGATGATGTAGGGGTGGCCCGCCACGCCCACGGTCATGCCGGACGGCTTCCCGTCCTTGGGCTCGGGCAGCACCAGGTGCTCCCCGGCGCGCAGCCGCTCCTCGTGGGCGTCGAGCGCCCGCATCGCGGTCCGCACGATCGATGGCGCCTCGCGCCGGCTCGCGCCGAGCTCGACCGCGAACGCCTCGACGTCGCGGCGGAACTGCCTGCGGCCCTTGCGGAGATCGATCGTGGGCGCCAGGAGGTCGGTCTCGAGCTCGAGCGAGCGCACCATGTCCGGCAGGCCCAGCAGCTTCGGGCATGTGTAACGCTTCTTCTCGACGGCCACGACGCGCGGTACGAAGATCACGTCGACCTCGGCGTCGAGCTCGTAGCAGTGGCCGAAGAAGACCTTCACCGGCAGGCACAGCTCGTTGTCGCCCAGGCGCGTGCCGAGACGGACGGTCCGCTTCGACGTAGGGTGCGATGGGACGACCTCGTAGTCGAGCGCCTCGAAGAACGCCTTCCACATGGGGTAGTAGCGATAGAAGAGCAGCCCGTGCGGGATGCCTATGGTGCGGGCCATCCGCATCCCCTCGTCCGGTTCTCGTGGTCCACACGTGCAGCGACGATTGTAGCAGCCGAAGTGGTCATTCGTTCCTATGAGTCTGTACCCATCCACCAGGGGGGACGTGGTATCCTCATCCCGCGTCCGGCCGCCCATCCCCTGTGAGGTCATGGACTGCGACCACGTCTCGGAGCCACCCGACCGCCTCGAGGAAGCTTGCGGCGTCTTCGGCGTATACGCTCCCGGCGAGGATGCCGGCCGCCTCACGTACTTCGGACTCCAGGCGCTGCAGCACCGCGGCCAGGAATCGGCGGGCATCGCCGTCTCGGACGGCCACACCCTCACCGTGACGAAGGACCTGGGGCTCGTCGCGCAGGTCTTTCGCGAGGCCGACCTCGCGACGTTCGAGGGCAGTCTCGCGGTGGGTCACACGCGCTACTCAACGACCGGCGGCTCCACTCACTGGGAGAACGCGCAGCCGGTGATCTCGCAGATCGGCCCTACGACGATCGCTGTGGCGCATAACGGCAACATCGTGAACACCGTCGAACTGCGCGATGGGCTGGCCGGCAACGGCCTGCGCTTCCGCTCGACCAGCGACTCCGAGGTGCTCGCGACCCTGGTGGACCACTTCACGCAGAAGCACCACTCCATCCGCGGCGGTATCCGGGACACGATGGCCGTGGTCCGGGGCGCGTACTCGGTCGTCATGATGTCGGAAGAGGCCCTCTACGCGTTTCGAGACCCCTACGGTGTCCGTCCGCTCGCACTCGGGCAGCTGGAGGACGGCGGCTGGGTCGTGTCGTCGGAGACGTGCGGGCTCGATATCGTGGGCGCCGAGCACGTGCGGGACGTGCGCCCCGGCGAGCTCGTGAAGATCGGGGAGGGTGGACTCAAGTCCGAGCAGGCCGTACCGCCGGAGCGCCCGAGCCTGTGCGTCTTCGAGTTCATCTACTTCTCGCGGCCCGACAGCTACATCTACGACTGCAACCTCTACGAGGCGCGCGAACGGATGGGTGCGGCGCTCGCTCGCTCGAGTCACGTGGACGCCGACCTCGTGATCGGCGTACCGGACACGGGCACGCCCGGTGCGGTCGGCTACGCGCACGAGTCGGGCATCCCCTTCGGCGAAGGGCTCGTGAAGAACCGCTACGTCGGTCGCACGTTCATCCAGCCCACGCAGTCGCTCCGGCAGCGTGGCGTGCGCCTCAAGCTCA
>JAUVQN010000114.1 GCA_030598125.1 Coriobacteriia bacterium
CGAGGCCTTCCCGATCGATGTCCCCTCGGGCGTGACCGTGCGCTCGACTGGGGGCGCAGCCGTCACGGAGATCCGCGGCGACGGTGCGAACCCGGTCTTCACGGGATCGAACCAGTCCACGGCAACGGTCATCCGGGGGTTCACGATCCGGGACGGCGGCGGCACCCACGGTGGCGGGATCCGGCTCGAGTACTCTGCGGCACAGATCCTCGACAACGTCCTCGAGGGCAACAGCGTCACGGGGGATGGGGGCGGCATCCACGTCGCCACGTCCACGCCGCTGATCGCCCGCAACGAGATCTACGGTAACTCGGCCGAAGGCGATGGTGGCGGGATCTCGATCGAGTCGAGCGGCACACCGATCGTCCAGGACAGCGTGGTCGCGAGCAACACGGCCGGCTCATCCGGCGGCGGCATCCACGTTGCCGGTGAGGATGCGTCGGCCGACATCGTCAACACGACCATCGTCGGCAATGACGCGGCACTCGGAGGAGCGGGCGTGTCGGCCGAGAGCTCCGCGACCGCAGACGTCACCGGATGCATCCTGTGGGACAACGGCGACGACCTCGAAGGTTGCACGGTGACATACAGCGACGTACAGAACAGCGTCGATGCAACGGGCACGGGCACCATCAGCGACGACCCGGAGTTCCTCGGAGCCCCGGGCGACCTCAGGCTTGCACGCAACTCGCCGTGCGTGGACGCTGCGCCGGACAGGTCGGAGACACCGACGGCGACCGGCCTCCTCGGGGTTCCCAGACCCCAGGACGGTGACGGCGACGGGAGCGCGAGCACGGACATGGGCGCATACGAGATGCCATACTTCGCCATCGACGGCGACGCGACGTGGATCCGCGCGACGGACACGACGGCGACCTCGTCGTTCGCCGGCGCTGACGAGGTGCGCTTCGACGGCGGAGCCGGCTTCGGAGCGTGGCTCGCCCACGCGGCATCTCTGCCGGCGACGGTAGCCGCAGGAGACGGCGTCACGACCGTGACCGCGGAGTTCCGCTACTCCCGCGACTACGCCGGAGAGACCACTACCACCATCTACTCGCTCGACGACACGGTCGCGCTCGACACGACACCGCCGACATTCACCGGGTGGACCTCGACTCACGGCGACTCGGTCTGGTCCAACGACGCGTATCCGACGGTCGAATGGAGCGCCACCGATGACGTGACAGGCGTGGCCGACTACTCGGTGTCCGTCGCCGGAGGCTCGGCGGAAGCGACCACGGCGACATCGCGAACGTGGACCCAGCCCGCCGTGGAGGGCGACACCGTCGTGACCGTGGTCGCGCGAGATCGAGCGGGTCACGAGTCCGCTCCGGAGTCCTTCACCCTGAAGATCGACACGCTCTCCCCGACCGGGCCGACGGTCTCCTCGCCGAGTCATGCGATCGGTGCCTACAGCTCCGACTTCCATGTGGAGGTAGACGTGAAGGGCGCCGGCGACCCGGGTACGGGTAGCACCGGGAGCGGCGTCGCGTGGTTCCGGTACTCCTGGAGCGTCGACGCTCCGAGCACGGGCACGACCTACGTGGAGGGGGCCTCGTTCACGGGCGACACCGCGTCGCTGCCCCATGGAAGGTGGTACTTCAACGTCGTCGTCGAGGACGGGGCGGGGAATCGTTCCGCGTTCGTGCACTCGGGGCCCTACCTCATCGACTTGAGGGCCCCCGGTGCCCCCGGCACGCCGACCGCGACATCGTCGAGCGGCATCGTCACGCTCGACTGGCCCGACAATCCCGAAGACGACGTCACCTCCTACAAGGTCTACCGATCGGACGGTTCCGGCGGATCCGAGAAGCTCGTCGGCGAAGTGGTCGGCTCGGCATTCACGGACTCTGACGTCGAGAACGGCGTCCAATACGCCTACCGCGTCTCGGCCGTGGACCACGTCGACCATGAGAGCCAGGTGAGCCCTTCGGCATCGGTCACGCCGTGGGCCGACAACGTGGTCTCTCGTGCGGCCGGCGCAACCCGCTACCAGACCGCGGTCGCCATCGCTGGCAGACACTTCGATCCCGAAGAGGTCAGGACCGTGGTCCTGGCGACGGGCGAGGACTTCGCCGACGCGCTGGCGGCTTCCGGCCTGGCAGGCACGTACGACGCGCCCCTGCTGCTCGTCAGGCGGGGTCAGGTCCCGCCCGAGGTCTTCGAACGCATGGACGCCTATCCGAACCTCGAGCGCATCTTCGTGGTGGGTGGCACCGGGGTCATCTCCGAGTGGGTCCAGGCAGCGTTCGCTCAGCGCTACGGCGAGGCCGGTGTCTGGGGTCCCACGGGCGTTCTCGTGCAGCGCTTCTCGGGTCCGACGCGCTACGACACCGCAGTCGCGGTCGCGCTGCAGATGTTCCGGGCCACCGATGGGGAATCGGCCGAGCGCGTGCTGCTCGCTCGAGGGGACGTGTTCGCAGACGCGCTCTCTATCGCACCCATCGCCTACGCGACCGAGCGACCCGTCCTGCTCGTGACGCCGAACGCACTGCCGGGGCCCGCGACCACGCTCATCCGAGATCTCCGCGTGAAAGAGGCCGTCATCGCCGGCGGTCCGGGCGCCGTGTCGGACGACGCTCGGGCGAGACTCGACGCGCTGCTTGCCGCCAACGGTGGGTCGCCGTCAGAGCGCTGGTACGGGGCCGACCGCTACGCGACGGCCGCTGCGATCGCCCGCGGCGGCATCGAGCGCGGCTGGGTCGAGCCGACGTTCGTGGGTGCCGCCACCGGCTCGAACTTCCCTGACGCGCTCGGAGGCGGCGTCGCGGCCGGATCGGAAGGTGGAGTGCTCTCGCTGACTGCGCCCACCTCGCTCTCTCCCAGCGCGGCCGCCTTCGTCAGCGACCACGCGGCGCGCATCGAGCGACTCGAGGTGTTCGGGGGCACGGGCGCTGTCGCCCCAGCCGTCGAGACGGCACTCCGCAGGCTCCTCGACTAGGACTCGGAGCCGCCCGGCTGGACCCCGCCCGGCTCGGGTCGTCGCGCCCGTCCTCTTCCCCACGTGTTCACCACGATGACGCCGGCGACCGCCAGCGTTCCGCCCGCGAGGGTCAGGATCGTCGGCACCTCGCCGAGCCACGCCCACGCGATCGCGATCGCGAGCACGGGCGATGCGTACAAGAACGGTGTCACGACCGAAGCGGGCAGCCTCGACATGGCATACGTCCAGGTCACGTACGCGAGCGCCGCCGGGAACACGCCGAGGTAGAGGGCGGAGATCGTCGCCTCGGCGGACGCATCCGGGATCTGCCGGAGCAACCCTGGCAGGAAGCCGAGCATCAGCAGTGTCCCCGCCCATATCGCGTACGACGTGAACTCCAGCGGACCGTAGCGCCTGAGGTAGGGCTTCTGCAGGACGAAGTAGACGCTGGTGGAGAGCGCGGCCAGAAGCACGAGTCCTGCCCCAGGCTCGAGGCGCACACCGCCTCCTTCACCGAGTGCGATCAGGGCGATCCCCGCGAAGCTGACGGCGATGCCGACCCATCCCAGCACGCGCAGGCGCTCGTGGAGAAAGAGAGCGGCGAGCAGCGCGGTCACGACTGGCACTGCGGCGATCAGGAGGCTCGCGGCGCCGGCGGAGACCGTCACTTCTCCGAAGTTGAGGGCGACATGGTACACGGTGATGCCCAGGAAGCCGCAGAGGAAGACGCCCGGCAGGTCTTTGCCGCGCGGCAAGGGCATCCGCATGACGAGGGCGACGCCGGCGAGCACGATCGACGCCGTGCCGAAGCGCAGCAGCGCGAGCTCGCCGGGCCCGTAGCTCTCGAGGCCGACGCGGATCGCGGCGAACGCCGAGGCCCAGAAGACGAGGGTCGTGGCGATGGCCGCGAGCGACCTCGCATCGACCCGCTGCTCGTCCACCCTAGCCGTACTGGGCGATGAGGACGTAGCCCAGGACGAGGATGCCGAGCAGGGCACCGTAGGCGAAGATCTCCATCGTCTCGACCTCCTGGGCCTCAGGATTGAAGAAGACGATGATGCGCCGCGCGATAGCGACGAGCGCCGCGGCGAGGACGCCGAGCAGGTACTCCTTGGGCTCGTCGTTGGCGAGGAACGCGTGGAGGGTGTCGACGAGCTCGATGGCCACGAGCACCAGGAGCACGTCGGCGATCAGGTGGATGTAGGCATACGCGCTGATGAAGCCCTGCGCGAGCGGATGCCCGCTGGTGCCTTCGCCGTAGTCGTGACGCGCCTTCGGCGAGCGGATCGTGCGGTAGGTGACCACCACGCCGTTCGCGAGTCCGATGATCACGAGCGCCGCGAGCAGGGTCATGAGCAGCACGACCGCCGCGACTGTGGCGGTCTCGACCACTGTGAGCAGCGTCTGCATGGGCATACGGTCTCCCTGCCAAGCCTGTCGGCTGCGGCCGCTCGCTGCGCTGCGCGCACGCGGGCACTAGAGCGATTCTACCCGTTCTCGACATGCTACAGTGTGCCTGACCA
>JAUVQN010000087.1 GCA_030598125.1 Coriobacteriia bacterium
GCGACGGCTCCACGAGACAATCGCGGAGCACGGTCTCGGACTCCGAGTTCACGTCCTCGAGGATATCGCGGCCGTCTGAGCCAGGGTACGGGCTGCTGAAGAGGTGGTCGTACAGCCGGACTTCCGCGGGTACTGCGTGTGCGGCCGAGACCCAATGGAGCGTGGCCTTGGGCCGGCGGCCATCGGGAGCGGCCCCGCCGCGCGTATCCGGGTCATGCGTGCACCGCAGCTCGACGACCCTGCCGGTGGCGTCCTTCACGACCTCGCGGCAGGTCACGAAGTACGCGGACCGCAACCGCACCTCGCGGCCGGGAGCCAGGCGGAAGAACTTCCGCACGGGCTCCTCCATGAAGTCGTCGCGCTCGATCCAGAGCTCCCGCGTGAACGCTGCCCGACGGGTCCCGGCGGACGGGTCCTCCGGGTTGTTGGCTATCTCCATCTCCTCGACCTGTCCTTCGGGGTAGTCCTCGATGACGATCTTCAGGGGATCGAGGACACCGAAGCGGCGGAGGGCCTTCCGGTTGAGTACGTCCCGCACGGTGTGCTCGAGCATCTGGACCTCGACCACGCTCTCGCTCCTCCCGACGCCGATCGCCGTCGCGAAGTCGCGGATCCCCTCCGCGGGGAAGCCGCGTCGACGCATGCCCGAGAGCGTCGGCATCCGCGGGTCGTCCCATCTGCGCACGTACCCCTCGTTGACGAGGCGCAGGAGCACGCGCTTGGAGAGGACGGTATGCGTGAGATTGAGCCGCGCGAACTCGTACTGGTGCGGGCTCGAGGGCACCGGAAGGTTGTCGATGAGCCAGTCGTAGAGCGGACGGTGATCCTGGAACTCCAGGGTACAGATGGAGTGCGTGACGCTCTCGATCGCGTCGGACTGCCCGTGCGCGAAGTCATAGGTCGGGTAGATGCACCACGCGTCGCCGGTCCGCGGATGCTCCGCGTGGACGATCCGGTACAGGACCGGGTCGCGCATGTTGATGTTGCCTGAGGCCATGTCGATCCGCGCGCGCAGCACGCGGGCTCCGTCGGGGAACTCGCCGACGCGCATGCGCTCGAGGAGGTCGAGGCTCTCCTCCGCAGAACGGTCCCGCCACGGGCTCTCCCGGCCGGGCTCGGTGAGCGTGCCGCGGTACTCCCGGATCTCTTCGGCGGAGAGGTCGTCCACGTAGGCCTGACCGCTCTGCACGAGGTGGCGGGCCCATTCGTAGAGCTGCTCGAAGTAGTCGGAGGCGAAGTACAGGTGCTCCCCCCAGTCGAACCCGAGCCAGCGAACGTCGGTCTCGATGGCATCGATGTACTCCTGCTCTTCCTTCACCGGGTTGGTGTCGTCGAAGCGCAGATGGCAGCGGCCGTCGAACTCACTCGCGATGCCGAAGTTGAGACAGATCGACTTCGCGTGGCCGATGTGGAGGTAGCCGTTCGGCTCGGGGGGGAAGCGGGTGACGACGGTCTGGCACCGGCCTTCGCGAAGATCGGCGGCGACGATCTCGCGGATGAAGTCGCTGCGCTCGGGCGAGGATGGCGTTTCGTTGCTCATGAGGGCCGAGGATAGCACGGGAGGTCAGGGGATGTGCGCTCGCGAGTCGTAGAATCGACAGCGAGGATGCTCCGAGGGACCGCAGGCGAGGAGGCGTATCCACCATGGTCGAGGGGCCTATCGGCCCGACTGCGAGGCACATGGCGCTCCTGATCACTGTCGCCGCCGCGGCGGTCGCGACGGCCGCCGCCGTGATCGCGTTCGCCCTCCCCGGCGCTCCTCGGACGACGCCGGCCCCCGAGCCGCCTCGGACCCCACCGTCGCAGGCCGCGTCTGCCGCTCCCGCGAGCGAGCCCGAGATCGACGTCGGCACGCCCGTTCGCCTCAGGATCCCCCGGATCGGCGTGGATGCGCCGGTCGTGCCGGTCGGGGTCACGCCAGCGGGCCACATGGACACGCCGAAGGGCGGGGAGAAGACCGGGTGGTACGCCCATGGGCCGGAGCCGGGGGACGAAGGCAGCGCCGTCATCGCCGGACACAGCGGACTCCGCAGCGGCCCGGCCGTCTTCGACGAACTCGTCGAGGTGGAGCCGGGCGACCGACTGTACGTGGTCGACGATGAGGGGACCGCGATCGAGTTCCGCGTGCGGGAGATCCGCACGTACGACTGGGACGCGAAGCCCCCGGACGTCTTCACGTCGGACGAGGGCAGCCACCTCAATCTGGTGACATGCACGGGTTCGTGGGACGCCGCCGCCGGCACGCACAGCGACCGTCTCGTCGTCTTCGCGGACGTCGTCCTGCCCTGAGTCGACGAGGCCTGCGGACCACGGCCTTCCGGCTAGTCGATGACGCGGTAGCGCACCTCGCCGACGCCGCTGAAACCGAGCGCGCGCACGACGCCGGGGCCGAGGTCCCACATGCGTCCGGGTGTGAACGGGCCGCGATCCTCGACGCTGGCCACGGCACGCTTGCCGTTGTACTCGAACTCCACGAGCGTGCCGAAGGGGAGCGTCTTGTGGGCCACGATCATCGAGCAGGGCCCGATCTCCGCGCCGCTCGCGCCACGTCCCGTGAACCAGCGGCCGTAGTGTGAGGCCACGCCCGTTTGCCATGCACCGGAGCCGCTGACCTGGGGGGTCGAGCCGCTCTGCGTGAGGCTGGGAGCCGAACCCGAAGCGGCCACCGCCTGCTCGGCGATGCGGGCCTCGTACGCCGCCAGCGCGGCCTCGCTCGCCGCCAGGTCCGCGCGCGTCCGGGCGACCGTGCGGACGCCCTCGTCCACGGCACGGGCCTGTTCGGCCTGCAGCGCCATCAGCGAGTCGGCCGCCTGCTGGGTGTCCTGGCGCGCGCGCTCGAGCGTCTCGAGGTTCTCGGCGTCCTGTCTGTTCATCCACATCAGCAGGTCCCAGCGCGAGGCGAAGTCGCTGAAACTCTCCGCGTCGAGCAGGACCGAGATGAACGAGACGTCGCCGGAGCGGTACATCGACTGCGCGCGGGAGCTGAGCCGCTCGCTCGCGCGCTTCTGCTCGGCGAGGATACGGTCGAGTTCGGCGGCGGCCTGGTCGACGCGCTGCCGATCCGCCGCAGTCTGGGCAGCCGAAGGAGCGGCCAACGCGGGGATCGCGGCGGAACCGAAGAGGATCGCCGCGATCGACCCAGCGAGCACGGCGCGCCCTATGCGATCAAGAGACACGACGCCGAGTGTGGCAGCGCTCGGCGGCATGTCGACCCCTGACTTGCTTCTGGCTGATTCTTGACTTCGCCCGGGCTCGACGTCTGCTCGCCGCGACATGCCTGCTTGAGCGTCCGATATTGCACGGCATTCGCTCCGCGGTCGGCAGGACGATTCGAGAGGTGCAGCGAAGTGAACCGCCCGTATCGATCGGCACTATCCATACTGATGACGGCGCTCGTGCTCGTGGCGCTGCCGCTCGCGGGCTGTGCGTCCGGCGGGGCGACCGACGAGGCAGCCGGCGAAACGGAGCACGGCTCGACCACGACTGCGTCACCGACCACTTCGGGAGGCGAGGGCATGGCCACCATCTACCTGGCAGGCGGATGCTTCTGGGGCGTTGAGAAGTACATGGCCGAGGTGCGCGGCGTCGCCGGGACCGAGGTCGGCTACGCTAACGGCGACACCGATTCGCCGACGTACCGGGACGTGACCACCGGAGAGACCGGCTACACGGAGACGGTACGCGTCGACTACGACCCCGAGGTGGCCCCGCTGCCCTTCCTTCTGGAGCTCTTCTACAGCGCCATCGACCCGACGTCGGTCGACCGTCAAGGGAACGACGTGGGCACGCAGTACCGCACGGGCATCTACTACACCGATCCCGCGGATGGTCCGATCGTCGAGCACTCGCTCGCGGAGCTGCAGGAGCAGCACGACGAGCCGATTGCGGTCGAGGCGGCGCCGCTCACCGCCTACACGACCGCCGAGGAGTACCACCAGGACTATCTCGAGAAGAACCCCGGCGGCTACTGCCACATCGGCGGAGAGCTCTTCGAGAACGCGGCCGAGGCCACGCCGGACCCGTCGCACTTCGCCGATGATGAGACCGACGCGCCCGAGTGACGCGCGGCCGATCCAGTCGAGCGCACACCTAGCTGCTTCTCGCCACTGAGTGAGTCCATGTCGCCCCTGTGGTATACACACCATATACACATCCGCGTGACTGAAGTAGTCAGGCGTGGATCAGGATCCCGTAGGACCGAGGTGCGAGCATGGCACGCATGGTGAGAAAGCAGATCGTCATCGACGCCGCGCGCGAGAAGACGCTCGAGCGCCTGGCCGGGGAGCTCGACCTCTCCCAATCAGAGGTGATTCGCCGGGCGATCGACGGGTTCGCGGAGAAGATGACCGAGATGGACGAGCGGGAGAAGGCTTGGAGCCGCATCGTGGAGATGGCCCGGAACGCGACGGACCACGGAGTCACAGACGAGAACGGCAGACTCAAGTGGACACGCGAGGAGCTGCATGAGCGCGGCAGTTCTCGCTGACACGAACGTGCTCGTCTACTGGATGGACGCTGGCGGCGGTCGCCGTCACGCACGGGCCGCCGAGATCTTCGACCTCCTGGGTCTTGATCGGGTGCGACTGTCCACGCAGGTCCTCTCGGAGTTCGCCAGCGTGATGACCCATCCGCGCAAGCTTGCCATGGAGCCCGCCATGGCGGCCGACGCCGTCATGGCGATGTCCGACTCCTGCGAGATCCTTCCGGTGGGACCGCGCACCGTCGTCGCGGCGCTGAGGGCCCACGAACGATGGCAGCTCGCGTACTTCGTTGCACAGATCTGGGCGTCCGTGCGCTCAACAACGTCCCCATCGTCCTCTCCGAGGACTTCTCATCCGGTGCCACGCTGGGCGGAGTGACCTTCCTGGACCCGTTCGCGGACGACTTCGACCTCGAGTCGCTCTGAGGGCACCCGCGCCGCGGCGTGGCGTCGCGACGGTTCCCTGGTGCCTCGCGACCGCAGAGCGACTAGTACTTCCCGAACGCCTCCGCCACGAAGCGATGGAAGCCGTGGTACGACCCTGCGTCCAGGTACATCAGGGGACACGCGTCGGCGATGACGTCGGCTCCGGTGCGCTCCGCCGCGGCCCTCGCCCCATCGCTCGCGGTCCGCAGCGACAGCCACACGGGGACGCCCAGCTCGCCGGCCCTCTCGACCGCATCCGTCGCATGCGGGTCGAGTCGCACGCACACGATGCCGGCCAGCGACTCGATTCCCGACGGATCGTCGACTGCGGCCACCCCGAGCACCTCGTCGAGGTCCGGGTTCACGGGGACGGCCGCGACGCCGTCCTCCTGGCACTGCGCGAGCACCTTCCAGCTGAGCTTGTCGGGCCCTTCGAACGCTCCACAGATGCCGAAGGTGCCTGACCGCGACCAGAAGCCCTTGCGGGCGTCCTTGTCGAGCGTGGCCATTTGCGTCCTCCCCATGTCCGCGAGACTCGCACCCGGCGTGCGAGTCGCAGGCTACCTGTGGAAGTACGCTCCACGGTCCGTGAGAGCCGCCACTCCTTCGACGAGCCTGGGCGAGGTCTCGGTCGAGCGGCAGGAGTCCCGCATCTCGGCCTTCCGCTCGTCGGTCTCGTAGCGTTCGGCGGTCTGCACCAGGCCGTCGATGACCGTCCGCAGAAGCTCGAACGGCATGCCGATCGACAGGAGTTGCTCGTCCCAGCCCGCCACGTGGCGGGACCCGGAGCAGAGGAGCGACGTGCAGATCGTGCCCGTGACGGCCGGAGCCGCGGTGCTCTCGGCGCACATGCCGTGCATGCCGGTCACGTCGCCGCGCACGCGGCTGCCGGCGAAGCTCGCGGCCTGGGCGATGCGCATCGCCCCTTCGGGGAGCGTCGCGACGATGACGACGTCGGGCGGTGCCGCCTCATCGAACGTGTCGAGCGCGCC
>JAUVQN010000088.1 GCA_030598125.1 Coriobacteriia bacterium
CCCGTGGCGGTAGCCAGCAGGGCGACGCCCCGCGCCTGCCCGGTGGCGAACGCCGTCTTCGCGGTGGGGTTGAAGTAGACGTTCTCGATCCCGCACTCCGAGGGCGACTCGCGCTCGATGAGGCGGACGAGGTGACGATGGATCCGCTCGAGGCGCTGCGGCAGCGCTTCATCCGACGCGGAGGAGATGCAGCCGTAGCCGCGGCTCGCGAACCGGTTCCCTTCGCACTCCACGAGACCCCAGCCCGTGTTCGCGAGACCGGGATCGATGCCGAGGATCACCAAGGACACGTACCCTGGCTCCTCGGATTGGGGTTGCGCGCTGAATCGAACATATGTTCAGTGTAGCCTCGAGCTCCGACGTCGTCCATACGGGCGGCAACGGGGCTCACTCCGCGTCGAGAGCAGCCATGAGCTCGTCGGTGGCCTCGAGGTTGTGATAGACCTCCTGCACGTCCTCGAGGTCCTCGAGCGCGTCGACGAGCCGCAGGACCTGGCGAGAGTCGCCGACGCCGAGGGCGGTGGTGGTGGTCGGACGCATGACGAGCTGGGCGCCCTTCGCGGGCACGCCCGCTTCCTCTATCGCGTCGCGCACCGACATCATCTCGGACGGGTCGGTCACGAGCGTGTGGACCGCACCGTCGTCCTCTATGTCCTCCGCACCCGCGTCCATCGCGACGAGCAGGACCTCCTCCTCATCCGTCGCCGCACTCTTGTCGATCGCGATCTCGCCCTTCCGCTCGAACTGGAACGCGACCGAGCCGGTGGAGGCGAGGTTGCCGCCACAGCGAGTGAACGCCGAGCGGACATCGGCGGCCGTGCGGTTGCGGTTGTCGGTCAGGGCTTCCACATAGACCGCGATGCCGTGCGCGGCGTAGCCCTCGTACACGACCTCCTCGAAGTCCGCCCCTTCGCCGGCACCGAACGCCTTCCGGATCGCGCCCTCGATGCGGTCCTTCGGCAGGCTGTACGACTTGGCCTTCGCGATCGCCGTCGCGAGCGCCGCGTTGGATGCCAGGTCGGGGCTCCCGCCCGTCTTCGCGGCCGTAGTGATCGCGCGAGAGAGCTTGGAGAAGAGCGCGCCGCGCTTCTTGTCCTGGGCCGCCTTGCGGTGCTTGGTCGTCGCCCACTTGGAGTGTCCTGACATCTTCGCCCCGTCCTATCCCTGCATGCCTGCGGCGTCCGGCGCCCCGACCACCTGATCGAGGAAGAGCCGGTGCACCCTCGTGTCGCCCGTGAGTTCCGGGTGGAACGCGGTGATCATGTGCGAGCCTTGTCGGGCGGCGACCACGTGCCCGTCATGCTCGGCCAGGACGTCCACGCCCTCGCCGACCTCCTCTATCCACGGCGCGCGGATGAACACGCCACGGAAGGGGCCGCCCAGTCCTTCGACGTCGAGATCCGCTTCGAACGAGTCCACCTGCCTGCCGAAGGCGTTCCTGCGCACCGTCACGTCCATCAGCTCGAGGGTGCGCTGGTCCGCGACACCACCGACTACCTTCTTGGCGAGCAGGACGGCACCGGCACACGTGCCCCAGACCGCCATGCCGTCGGCGCACCTCTCGCGGATCGGCTCGTAGAAGCCGTACGTGTCCATGAGCTTCCCGATGGCCGTGGACTCGCCTCCGGGGACGACGAGTCCGTCGAGTTCGGCGAGGTGGTCACGGAGGCGCACCGCCTCCACTTCGACGCCCAGTGCTTCGAAGAGCAGGATGTGCTCGCGGAAGGCGCCCTGAAGCGCGAGCACCCCGACACGCACCGGCTACCAGCCCCTGCGCTGCATCATCCCGGACTCGGGGATCTCGGAGATCTCGATGCCGACCATGGGCTCCCCGAGGTCTTGCGAGACCCTCGCGATGGTGTCCGGGTCCTCGAAGTGGGTCGTCGCTTCGACGATGGCCTTCGCGCGGCTCGAAGGATCACCGCTCTTGAAGACACCCGAGCCGACGAACACCCCGTCGCATCCGAGCTGCATCATCAGCGCCGCGTCGGCCGGCGTGGCGATGCCGCCGGCGGAGAAGTTGACGACAGGGAGTCTGCCCTCGTCGTGCACCCAACGCACGAGCTCGTAGGGCGCGCCTAGATCCTTCGCGGCGCCGTGCAGCTGCTCGTCCCTGAGACCCGCGACCCACGAGATGCCGTCGGTCACCGTACGCATGTGCCGGACGGCCTCGACGACGTTTCCCGTGCCAGGCTCCCCTTTCGTGCGAATCATCGCGGCGCCCTCAGCGATGCGCCTGAGCGCCTCACCGAGGTCCCGTGCTCCGCAGACGAACGGCACGTCGAACGCCCATTTGTCGACGTGGTAGTCATCATCGGCGGGAGTGAGCACCTCGGATTCGTCGACATAGTCGACACCGAGCGATTCGAGCACCTGCGCCTCGACGAAGTGTCCGATGCGGCACTTAGCCATCACGGGTACGGTCACCGCACTCATGACCTGCCGCACGATCGTAGGATCGGCCATCCGCGCCACGCCACCCGCGACCCGGATATCCGCGGGGACGCGCTCGAGCGCCATCACCGCGACGGCGCCGGCGTCCTCGGCCACCTTCGCCTGCTCGGCGTTGACGACGTCCATGATGACGCCGCCCTTGAGCATCTCGGCGAGGCCGGTCTTGACCCTCAGGGTCCCGGTCTCCACGCGTGTGGGATCATCAGTCGTCATGAGTGCACCTCGAACACGTCAGCTCCCCAGTGGGAAGACCTTACTACTCGGACCACCCGCCCGCCACCGGACCTGCGGGTCGCACGATGTGGGGCCGACGCGCCACTCGCCGCCCCGACGGACCTACCTCATCGAGATGTTCGTGGAGCTCGGGACGACCTCGATCCAGGTGTTGCCCACCCCGAGCAGGATCGGCTCGCCCTCATCGGTGGCGAAGCGCGGCGGTGCGCCAGCCTCGGCGGTCCACGTCCCGTCGTAGCGCTGGCCGTCGCGGAAGACGGAGGTGCGTCCGGTCCCCGTGAGCACGATGTCGAGCGCCCGAGCGCCTGTCGCGTCGCGCATCGAGGTCGAGGACTGCTGCGACCACATCACGATGACGTTGCGGGCGGCGAGCTCCGACCCGGACTCGCGGTCCTTCTGCACGGTGCCCGCCTGCGTCCTGTCGTACCGGTTCTCTTCGGCGTCGTAGTCCCAGACGACGGTGTTGTCTCCGCCGAAGGGTACCGTCAGCTGGACGATGGTCGGCGACGTGACCTCGCTCATGAGCTCGAACTGGAGCGGTTGCGTACTCTGCGTTGCCTCATAGCCGCGGTCTATCGCGGCTTCACGCAGCTCCTCGAGCGACGTGTACACGTTGTGCGGCCGCGGACGGCCGCTCGTGCGGTGGTACGCACCGCCGTTCGCGAACTCGTCGAGGTCGTCCACGCCGGCCGAGCGCACCCGCGACATGACCTGCGACTGCCCGCCGACGTGCGCGAAGATCGGATCGTACTGCGGCAGGATGTAGGCGTCCGACAGTCTGGCGCTCCGGATCGGACCTATCACCTCGGGCGACATCGAGTGGAACATCGCGTTGAAACGGGTGATGTTGCCCTCTGTGAGCGTCTCGTAGACGACGTCGGCCTGGTCGAGACCGCTCTGGGGGCGCGACTCGGGCGAGTTCTCGATCTTGACCGAGACGACGCGCACCTGCGTGGACTCGAAGTCGGACGCGAGTTCGCCCGTGAGCGGCCAGCGGATGAACTCGATTGGCCGATCGTACCCCCGCTCCGCCTCTGCCTCGGGCCACGCGGAGGCCACCGCGCCGGCCCCGGCACCCGCACATCCGACGAGCCCGAGCGCTGCCGCCGCGAATGCCGCTGACATCGCCACTCTGAGCGTTCTCGTCATGGTCCTCCTCGACTCCAAGGGGCAAGGATACGGGCCGCTCCCCGACCGGTCAATCGCCATCTCGGGAGACCTCCCCGCGGCCGGCGGCTCGTGAAGCGAACCGCGCGCCGCGCGCCCCCCGGCACTCATGTTTGCCGCGACATCAGCCGAGCCTCTACAGTAGTGCGGGGCCTATCCCCGCCGCCTGGGACGACCGATACGAGGGGCGTCGCGTGAGCTGCTCACTCCTGCACATCATGGAGGAACCCGACACCCGGCCGTACGCCGACGCGGCCGTGAAGGATATCGTGGGCGACCTTCCGCGCTTCCTCTGCGCGAAATGCACGCCCCTGCGGCCACTGCCGCCGAGCGAGGCGCTCAAGTGCCTCGACCGCGACGATCCCTGCTGGAAGCCGGACGACGAGATCTGCGACTAGCCAGACCGCCCGGCGGACCCCTTCTTCCACGCTCTCCACAGCAGCCACGCGCCAATCGCGATCATCGGCACGCTCAGCAGCTGCGGCCCCGTGAACGGACCGAGCACCAGCGAGTACGGCTCGCGGAAGAACTCGGCGCCGGCCCGGAAGACACCATAGAGGATGAAGAAGAGACCCGTGAGCATGCCCTCCGGACGCTCCTTGCGGGAGAGCGCGAAGAGCACCACGAAGACGACGAACCCTTCCAGGAACCCCTCGTAGAGCTGCGAAGGATGACGAGGGTCGGGACCCGCACCGGGGAAGACCATCGCCCACGGCACGTCGGCCACGCGCCCCCACAGCTCACCGTTGACGAAGTTCGCGAGCCGGCCGAAGAAGAGCGCGAGTGGAGCCCCCACGACGACCATGTCGGAGAGGGTGAGGAAGCTCACCGGGAGACGCCGCGCCATGAGGACGCCGGCGACGGCGAGCCCGATCGCGCCCCCGTGGAAAGCCATACCGCCGTCCCACACGGCGAAGACGCTGAGCGGCTCGCTCAGGTAGGAAGCGAAGTCGTGCGTGATCACGTGTCCGAGACGGGCTCCCACGAGCACGCCCGCGGCGGCCGCGATGAGCATGTCCAGCACGTCGGATGAGGTGAGCGGCAGATCCCCCCGATTGATGAGGTCCCAGACGACGAGCGCTGTGAGCGCGAATCCGAGGATGTACGTCAGCCCGTACCAGCGCACCGAGAACGGGCCGATCTCTAGCGCGACCGGATCGATGGACGGATACGTGATGGCTCCCACGAGGGCCCCGACCTCATCGCTGAGCGCAAGAGCCGTGCCGAGGAGTGCGAGCGGGTCCACTACATGGCCTCCAGACGACGTATGCGCTCCTCGACGGGCGGATGGGTGTTGAAGAGCGAGTTCATCCCCGCCCGGTAGTCCTTGAGCGGATTGTAGATGTAGAGCGAGGCCGTGGCCTTGTTCGCGACCGAGAGGCGATTCGTGTCGGAGGAGATCTTCCTCAGCGCGTTCGCGAGACCGTCGGGGTAGCGCGTGAGCAACGCACCGTTGGCGTCGGCAAGGAACTCGCGCTGTCTGGACACTGCCATCTGGATGAGGATCGCGAAGATCGGCGCCAGGATGGCCAGCGCGATCCCGATGATGCCCACGACGGCGCCGCCCGACCTCCTCCCTCCCCTCGCGAAGAAGATCGAGCGGACCATCCACTCGGACATGAGCGTCACGGAGCCTCCCAGCACGGCGGCGATCGTCTGGATCAGCGTGTCCCGGTTCTTGATGTGCGCCAGCTCGTGAGCGACGACACCCTCGAGCTCCAACCGGTCGAGCTTCTCCATGAGCCCTGACGTGACCGCGATGGCCGCGTGCTCCGGATCGCGCCCGGTCGCGAACGCGTTCGGAGCCGGGTCGTCGATCACGTAGGCGTCGGGAAGAGGCAGGCCCGCGGCGATGGAGAGTCCTTCGATCGTGTTGACGAGGTAGGGCTCTATCTGACGGTCGACGGGACGGGCTCGGCTCACCCCGAGCACGATGCGGTCAGAGAACCACCAGGAGACGATGAGCATCACGGCGACCAACACGATCGAGAAGATCAGGCCGCCG
>JAUVQN010000064.1 GCA_030598125.1 Coriobacteriia bacterium
AGGGGGACGCCGGGACTCTGCCGGCGGCCCGCCCAGCCGGCCCGGCCTCCCCGCGCGCCGCGGCCGGGGCCCCGGGGGCGGCCGGGCCCCGACTGCGACACGTGCCGGGACACGCGGCTGCTCATGTGCCGCGAGTGCCGGTCGTGGTGTGCCTGACGTGCGGACGAAGGGACGACGGAGGTGTCGTGGGGCCGGCCGAGCTCGCGCAATTCATAGCTGCTGGGCTCAAGAGCGGTGCGATCTATGCGCTCATGGCCTTGGGCTTCACGATCATCTACGCCTCGACGGGCATCATCAACTTCGCACAGGGCGAGTTCTACATGCTCGGGGGTATGTTCGCGGTGTTCGCGTTCCTGACGCTCGGCTTCCCGGTGCCCGCCGCGGCCGTCTTCGCTGTCGTGGCCACCGTGGTCGTAGGCGTCATCTTCGAGGCGCTGGCGATCAGACCGCGGGAGAACGCCGAGCCACTCGTGCTGATCATCATCACCGTGGGCGGTGCGATGGTCATCCAGACACTGGCGCGCCAGGCCTTCGGCCCCAACGAGCTGGCGCTTCCCGCCTTCACGGGAGGGGGTTCGGTCCACATCTTCGGCGCCCTGATCGAGCGTCAGACGCTTTGGATCTGGGGTCTCACCGCCGTCGCGGTCCTCGCGCTCTGGTATCTCTACTCGAGGACGCGGCTCGGTCTCGCGATGCGTGCGTGCGCCGTCAACCGCGAGGCCGCCGAGCTCATGGGCATCGACACGTCGCTCATCGTGATGGTCAGCTTCGCGCTCGCCGCGGCGCTCGGCGCGCTCGCGGGGCTCGCCGTCACGCCGCTCACTCAGACCGCCTACCACGTGGGTGCCGGCATCGGGCTGAAGGGCTTCGCCGCAGCGATCCTGGGCGGGCTGGGCAACCCGCTTGCGGCAGTGGCCGGGGGTCTGGTGCTGGGCCTGGCGGAGAGTCTCTCGGTGGCCTTCCTGTCCTCCGAGTTCAAGGACGTCACCTCGCTGCTACTCCTTCTCGCGGTGCTCTTCCTTCGGCCGCAGGGTCTGTTCAGCCGCTCGAAGCGGGAGAAGGTCTGATGTCGGGGCGTGTCGGCACACGTGTCGCCGTCGCGGTGGCTGTCGCGCTGGCGGTGGTGTCGTTGCCGCTGGTCGTGGACGACAGGTTCATACTCAAGGTGCTGACGTTGGTGGGCATCAACGTGATCATCGTGATCGGCTTGTCGCTCCTGTTCGGCTACGCCGGGCAGATCTCGCTCGGGCACGCCGCGTTCGTCGGCATCGGCGCGTACACGTCAGCCATCCTCACGGCTAGGTTCGGGTGGCCGTGGCTCGCCGCTGTCGCAGTGGCGATCCTTCTCGCGGCGGCGAGCGGGCTCGTGCTGGCGATACCGAGTCTCAGGTTGAGGGGTCACTATCTCGCGATGGCGACGCTCGGCTTCGGGCAGATCATGTTCGTCCTCTTCGTGGAGTTCAGGGAGTACACGGGCGGACCAGACGGGTTGTCTGGGATACCGGACCCTTCGGTGGGAGGGTTCGCGATCGCTTCGGCGGGAGCCGACTACACCCTCGTGTGGATCGTGGCCATCGCAGTGTTCGTGCTGGCCGGCAACATGGTCCGTCTTCGACCCGGTCGAGCGCTGAAGGCCCTGCACGGCTCCGAGATCGGCGCGGAAGCCTCGGGCGTGGACACCGTGCGCCTCAAGCTCAAGGTCTTCACGCTGTCCACCGCGCTCGCCGGCCTCGCGGGCGCGCTCTACGCGCACCACCTGGGGTTCATCTCTCCCTCGGCGTTCTCCCTCGAGTTCTCCATCGTGCTCGTGGCGATGGTGGTCGTCGGCGGCATGGGATCACTCTGGGGCGCCGTGGTCGGAGCCGTGCTGCTCACACTCTTGCCGTTCCTGGACGCGATCGTTCCCGGGATGCCCAGAGAGGTCTCTTCCGCGCTGCAGGACTGGCAGGCGGGGATCTACGGGATGACCCTGATCCTCATGATGATCTTCGCGCCCGGGGGCCTCGCGTCGGTGGCCCGGAAGCTCACGCGCCGCGTCCGGCAGCGCCGCGGCGAGGGTGACACGACAGAGGGTGACACGACATGACGCTCTTGCACGTCGAGGGACTCACGAAGCGCTTCGGCGGCCTCACGGCGGTGGACGGCGTGACCTTCACCGTCTACGAGGGTGTCATCCAGGCGGTGATCGGGCCGAACGGGGCCGGCAAGACGACGCTCTTCAACCTGCTCACCGGATTCGACCGGGCGGATGAGGGTAGCGCCGACTTCGAAGGCGCCTCGATACTGGAGATGCGGCCGCACCGCGTGGTGAAGCAGGGTCTCGCGCGGACGTTCCAGAACACGCAGCTGTTCGACAACATGACGGCTCTCGACAACGTGCTCGTCGGCCGGTACTCGCGTACGAAGACGGGCATGGTGGCGGCCGCTCTGAGGCTCCCCGGCGTTGGCAAGGAAGAGCGGCTCGCCACCGAGTATGCGCACCGCCTGCTGCGGCTCGTGGACATCGACGACATCGCGGACGCGTCTGCCGCCGATCTTCCGCACGGCACGCGTCGGCTTCTCGAGATCGCTCGTGCGCTCGCAACGGAACCGCGACTCCTCCTGCTCGATGAGCCTGCCGCAGGCCTGAACACGGCGGAGACGGGCGTGCTGGCGGAGGCGCTCTACAGGATCAGGGATACCGGCGTGTCGCTAGTGGTCGTCGAACACGACATGGGGCTCGTGATGGAGGTCAGCGACGAGATCATCGTGCTGAACCAGGGCCGCAAGATCGCGGAGGGGCCTCCACTGCTCATACAGAAGGACCCCCGCGTCATCGAGGCCTACCTCGGGGAGACCGAGAGCGAGATGATGGACGATGCTTGAGGTACGGGGGATCGACTCGGGCTACGGCCACGTGCAGGTGCTCGAGGACGTGAGTCTCGAGGTGCGGGCCGGTGAGGCGGTCACGCTGATCGGCGCGAACGGCGCAGGGAAGTCGACACTGCTGAAGGTGGTCTCGGGTCTCCTGCCGGCGTGGAAGGGCTCGGTCGTCTTCGACGGCGAGGATGTGAGCTCGATGAAGCCCGACAAACGAGTGGGGAAGGGTATCGCCCTCATCCCCGAGGGCAGGAGGCTCTTCGGGAGTATGACCGTCGAGGAGAACCTGAGGCTCGGCGCGTACAGTCGCGAGCGACGGGCGACGGATGAGTTCGCGGAAGACCTGCACTCCGTCTTCGAGTTGTTCCCCGTGCTCGAGGAGCGGGCCGAACAGACGGCGGGGACGTTGTCCGGTGGAGAGCAGCAGATGCTCGCGATCGGGCGTGCTCGGATGTCCCGGCCCAGACTCCTGCTCCTCGATGAACCCTCGCTCGGGCTCGCGCCTATGGTGATCCGGGAGATCTTCGCGGCGCTCGGAAGGCTACGCGAGCGGGGGCTCACCATGTTCCTGGTGGAGCAGGACGCGAAGATCGCGCTCAAGCAGGCGGACCGCGGGTACGTGATGCGCACGGGACGTATTGTGCTCTCTGGCTCCGCGTCAGACCTCATGGCCGACGACGACGTGCGTCTCATCTACCTGGGCGCATGGCACGGAGGGGAAGGGGAGAGCCCAGCATGATCTGGAACCCCGAGTACGAGCAGATGGACGGGACGGAGCTGGCCGAGCTGCAGCTCATGCGACTCCAATCCACGGTAGCGTGGGTGAACGAGCGCGTCCCGCACTATCGCGAACAACTGGAAGCCGCCGGCGTGCGTCCGAAGGACGTGCGGACGCTCGAGGATGTGGAGCGCCTGCCGTTCACGGACAAGGCCGTGCTCCGCGACACGTACCCCTTCGGCCTGTTCGCAGTCGACATGGACCATGTCGTCAGGATCCACTCCTCGTCCGGGACGACGGGCAAGCCGATCGTCGTGGGCTACACGCGGGGCGACCTGAACACGTGGGCCGAGCTCACGGCTCGCGTGGCCGCGGCCGCCGGAGTCACCGAGAAGGACCGCGCGCAGATGGCGTTCGGCTATGGCATGTTCACCGGAGGCTTCGGGATGCACTACGGCCTGGAACGCATCGGAGCGACGGTCATCCCGGCCAGCGCCGGCAATACCGAGCGCCATCTGATGATGATGGAGGACTTCGGCACGACGGCCCTCGTGTCGACGCCCTCGTACGCGCTCTACATGGCCGAGGTGGCCGAGCGAGCCGGGGCGGACGTCAAGGCGCTGCCGCTCCAGGTCGGGCTCTTCGGCGGAGAGCCCTGCGGAGAAGGAATGCGCCAGGAGATCGAGGAACGGCTCGGCATCTTCGCGACGGACAACTACGGGCTCTCCGAGGTCGGCGGGCCGGGGGTGAGCGGGGAGTGCGAGTGCCGGTGCGGTCTCCACATGAACGAGGACCACTATCTGTTCGAGGTCATCGACCCGGAGTCAGGTGAGCCCGTCGGCGTCGGCGAGCAGGGCGAGCTCGTCATCACGACGCTCACCAAGGAGGCGTTCCCGGTGCTCAGGTACCGAACGCGCGATCTGACGAGCATCGATACGTCGCCGTGTGAGTGCGGACGCACGTTCGCACGGATGGAGAAGGTGCGGCAGCGGACCGACGACATGCTGATCATCAGAGGCGTGAACGTCTTCCCGAGTCAGATCGAGGATGTCCTGTTGGAGATCGAGGGCGTGCAGCCGCACTACCTCATACTCGTGGAGCGCAAGCATCGGGCCCTCGACGACCTGGAGATCCAGATCGAGGTGGCCGAGGGGATCTTCGCGGCCACGATGGCGGACATGGTTGCCTTCTCCGACCAGGTCTCCGATAGACTGTTCTCGGTGCTCGGCTTGCGTGCGAAGGTGACCCTCGTCGAACCAGGGGCGATCGAACGCACGGCAGGCAAGTCCCAGCGGGTGGTCGACCGGCGCTGCTAGGGCCGGCGAGTCACCGCCCGAACGGGCGGAACACGAGGCTCGGAGGTCCGACGTGCCCGACTGGGGCTGGTTCGCGATAATCGCGGGTGCCGCTGCGGGCATCTAGGCCGCCGTGTGGATCGGGCGTCAGGTGTGGGTCTCCCGAGCCCGACGTCAGGCCGTGGTGCTGTACGGCCGGGCTCAGGGAGTGGCGCAGGCCATCCGTTCGCTGGACGAGATCATGACGCGTCTGGCCGAGAGTGACGACGCGACCCTGGGGGCGTTCCTGAACGACGCGGAGTCGGATGATCGGCGCGCGCTCATCGAGCTCGGGCATCGCATGGGGATCGTCGCTGACGACGTGGAGCACACCGCGCTGCCGAAGACGCTGTGGGGCATCGCGGACGAGCTCGAGAGCATCGCCAGATGGCTCGGCGAGGAAGCTGGTAGGGTAGGGGATGCCGACACGCCTGAAGCGGTGCTCGACGCAGTCCAGCGCATAGGGCTGCGCGACATCGAAGCGCGTTTCGAGCATGCCGCCTCGGAGTTGGACGCGCAGATGCGCTCACTCGGGGTGAAGGAGGCCTCAGTCTACGGCGGGGGCCTCTACATCTGAGGGAATACGGAGGAAGGGTAGCGTCTCGTGGGCACTTCTGATGAGAAGGCCGTCCCTGGCGAAGGCATGAGCCCGAACGCCCGGCGTTGGGTCAAGGCCGCGGTCGCCGTGGCGCTCCTGCTCATCGTCGTGATCCGGGTCAATTCCATCTACTCGGGGTACCGCGAGGCCCAGGAGGAGACGGTACGTCTCGAGTCCGAAGAGACGACCGGGAGCGCGGAGACCACGGAGAGCGCGGAGGCCACAGAGACTGCGGCGGACGAGCAGGCCAAGGATAGCGCGTCCGATGCCGACAAGGAGACGACCGAAGCCCCCACGAGGGTGGTCATCGTCGTCCAGAACGGGCTCAACCTGAGGAGCGCCGCGGATCTGTCATCGCCGGTGCTCGACACGCTCCCGCGCGATACGCGACTCGCGTTGAAGGGCGAGGAGAACGGCTGGTACAAGGTCGAGACCCCGGACGGCACCGTCGGCTACGTCAGCTCGAGCGACCAGTACGTTCGCGTCGAGGAGGCCCAGTGACGGGCAAGGAACTCGGCATGGCGCTCGACTTCTACCGTCTGAGAGTCATCCAGGTCGACGCGGGGGACCTTCCCGACCTCGAATGGCGGGAAGACATCCTCTACCGGGACCCCCCGGCATCCGAGCCGGAAGAGTGCGACGCATACGTAGTGCAGGCGGTGGATCTCGACGCGGACGACTCCGTGATGCCGCTCGCCAGCTTCTCCGACCACGCGGAGGCGCACGGATGGCTCGAGGAGGCGGAAGTGGACCTGCGGAACCTCACTCGCTCTGAGTTCGAGCTGCGCTACTTCCCCCGGGGACCGCGGACCCCGGCACAGCCCGACAGGGACTCCTCCGCAGCCGACGACCAGGCGGCGGGCTGAACCACCTCGTGGACCCGACAGGGATCGCCCAGAAGGAAGTCACCTTCGAAGCGTGCGAGTTGACATAAGATACGTTATCGTGCGTTCTTGGTGCGAGGTGGACCGCTTCTCAGGGGGCGTCCTAGGGGTCAGGACTCCAGAGTGCGCCCAGGTAGCGACAGCCAAGGGTGGGATCCGCGAGGGTTGCGGCTATCGCCCGCGCCATCGGCGGGCGGAGATCCAGGGCTAGGAGCTCGTTTGCGTCAACGAACTGAACGCCCGAGACTCTCGCAGCGTCCGGTGCGTCCGTGAGCTCGCCCCCCGTGACCTCGCACTCGAACACCACGTTGACGATGCGGCGGGAACCATCAGGTGCGATCGTGTCCGCGAGCAGTATGGGTATTCCGACCGCGACCTCGAAGCCCGTCTCCTCGCGCACCTCGCGCGCGAGGGCCTCTGCGAGCGTCTCCGAGCCCTCGACGCCTCCGCCTGGCAGAAGATGGTAGTCAAGTCCATCCTTGCGGTGTCTGACGACGAGGACGCGCGCGTCGTTCGTGATGAGGGCGGCCACGCGCACGCGAGGACCTTCAGGCACCGGTACTCCCGAAACCGCCGTCTCCTCGAGCGGTCTCATCGAGCGTGTCCACCTCGACGACGTCCACGGTGACGACGGGCTGCACGACGAGCTGGGCGATCTTCTCTCCGCGTTCGATGGTCAGGGTCTCCGCGGCGTCGAGGTTGATCGCGACGAGCCTGATCTCTCCCCGGTAGCGGCTGTCGATGAGGCCGGGCGCGTTCACGAATCCGAGCCCCCTCCGGATCGCGTGACCGCTTCGCGGCTGGACGAATCCCGCATGACCCTCGGGAATCGCTACGGCGAGTCCCGTGGGGATGAGCGCGCGCTCCTGCGGGGCGAGGACGGCGTCCGCCGCAGCGTAGAGGTCGAGTCCCGCGTCGCCTTCGTGCGCATAGCGCGGGAGCGGGAGTCCCGCGTCGAGCCGTGTGACCTCGAGACGCATCAGGACGCTTCCCCAGTGACGGCGTGACTCACGTGAGGGCCTTGAGCTCCGCGTAGAACTCCTCGAGATCCTGGAAGGAGCGGTAGACGGAGGCGAAACGGATGTACGCCACCTTGTCCATGTTCTTGAGACGCGTGAGCACCATGTCCCCGAGCGCGTTGGACGGGATCTCATACTTGAAGGAGTTCTGGAGCTCGGCTTCTATGTCGTCGACGAGCGCCTCTACCTGCTGCTGGGTGACGTCGCGGTTGGCCGTGGCGACGACGAGGCCGCGCAGCAGCTTCGCCCGGTCGAACGGCTCCCGTTCGCCGTCCCGCTTGATCACCATGAGCGGGACTTCCTCTCGCCGCTCGTAGGTGGTGAAGCGCTCCTCGCACTGGAGGCACTCGCGGCGACGCCGGACGGCGTCCTGCGACTCCGAGACCCTGGAGTCCACGACCTTGGTCTCTGTGTGCCCGCAGAACGGACATCGCATCGCGTCCACCCCAACATCTCGGCTGGCCAAGAGCCTAGCACACGAGAT
>JAUVQN010000056.1 GCA_030598125.1 Coriobacteriia bacterium
CGACGCGAGCGGCGACGAGCGCCCGCGTGCCCGGCCCGGCCGCTTCGGCAGGCTCGAGCGTCGCGCCGTCCACCACCGCAGCGTACTCCAGCTCGACGAGTCCCTCGGTCGCGACCGCACGCTCCATCAGCCGCTCCAGCTCGCGGGCGTCCGTCTCGCCGGCCTCGACCGACTGGCGGGCGGTGGCCAGCGCACCGTGGAGCACGACCGCGGCGGTGCGCTCCTCGTCGCTCAGATACGCGTTCCGGCTCGACATCGCGAGCCCGTCGGCCTCGCGCACGATCGGACCTCCGCCGACCGTCACGGGATAGAGGAGGTCGCAGGCGAGCGCCTCGATGACCAGCAGCTGCTGGTAGTCCTTCTCGCCGAAGAAGGCCAGATGCGGCTCCACGGCGCCGAACAGCTTGGCGACGACGGTCGCCACACCTTCGAAGTGACCCGGCCGCGCCACACCGCACCACCGCCGGGCGAGACGTCCCGGGCGCACGGCGGTCCCTGCCTCTTCCGGATACATGAGGTCCACCGAGGGAGTGAACGCCACGTCCACACCCTCCGCATCCAGCAGCTCGAGGTCGCCGTCGCGGTCGCGCGGGTACGCCTCGAAGTCCTCACCCTCGCCGAACTGCGTCGGGTTCACGAAGACCGACGCCACGACCACGTCGGCGCGCGTGCGGGCCGCTTCCACGAGCGAGAGGTGCCCCGCATGGAGCGCGCCCATCGTCGGCACGAGTCCGACGAGCTTGCCCTCGCGCCGAGCGTCGCGCGACGCCTGCCGCACCTCCTCGACGGAGGCGATCCGCTCCACGCGGGCTCACTCCTCCTCGGAGGCGGACGACGCGGCCGCGAGACGCTCGTCGAACTCCTCGAGGGCGCCCGCGTCCATGCGCGTCCCGTGCTCGTCGCGCGGGAAGCTGCCCGCCCGGACGTCGGCCGCGTAGTGCCCGACCGCGTCGACGACGGCCTCGCCGAGCTCCGCGTACACGCGGGCGTGCCGCGGCACGAACTCTCCGAGGCCGAGAAGGTCGTGGAAGACCTGGACCTGCCCGCCACACCCGGCGCCGGCGCCGATGCCGATCGTCGAGGCCTCGAGCAGCGCCGTCGCGCGCTCCGCGAGTTCGGCGGGGATGCATTCGAGCACGATCGCGAAGCAGCCTGCCTCCTGGAGCGCCACGCAGTCCTCGACGAGCTCGATCGCGGGACCGGTCTCCTTCGCCTGCGTGGAATAGCCGCCGAACGCGTGCACGGACTGCGGCGTGAGGCCGACGTGGCCCATGACGGGGATCCCCGCGCCGACGATCCGCCCGGCCGTCTCCGCCACGCGCCGTCCGCCCTCGAGCTTCACGGCGGTCGCGCCGCCCTCGACGACGAGCCGGCCCGCGTTCGCGAGCGCCTCCTCCGGGCTCACCTGGAAGCTCATGAAGGGCATGTCGCCGATGACCATCGCGCGCGAGGCGCCGCGCGAGACGGCGGCGGTGTGTCGCACCATGTCGTCCATCGTCACGCGCAGCGTGTCGTCGTGGCCGAGCACGGTCATGCCGAGCGAATCGCCCACGAGGATGGCGTCCACACCGGCGCGCTCGACGAGACGCGCGCCTCCGGCGTCGTAGGCGGTGACCACGACGACCGGGACATCTTCCGCCTTCTTGTCGCGGAACGTCATCGTCGTGACGGGGAGTCCGACCGGCTCGGAAGTCGATGGATCCACAGGGGACTCCTTCCTCATCTACCGTCTCAGCCTCCTCACGGAAGAGGTCCGAGCGGTCCCGCGGAAAGGGGTGTGTGAGTATACCACCGGGCCCTGGCGAGCCAGGCTCCAGCGAACCAGCGCGGGCGAGCCCGCTGTCCGGCGCCGGCTACTCGAACGCGGCCGCCAGCGACTCGAACGCGTCGCTCAGCATGCGCAGGAGGAACGGGGCGGCGAACGCCAGCACGAGCAGGAGCATCGCGAGCCGGAACCACCACGGGCGCTCGGGGCGCTCCTCGTCCATGTACTCCCCATCGGGGCGGAGGGCACGGACCGTGGCGGTGGGCGACTCGCCGGAGTCCGGTGACAGCTCCTCGTCCGCGGGCGGGTTCTCGCGGGGCACGACGGCGGGGATCGAGATGGTCTGGCGCGCCTGGTGAGCGAGATGCGGCGGGACCTTCACCCGGCTCGGATAGACGCCGACCGGAAGACCCGGGCGCTCGCCGTACGGGCGCTCGCTCACGGTGTGGGGGATGCCCGATGCCCTGAGCTTCGACTCGATGACGCTGAGCTGGGCGACCGAGCCCCACACGGCAGCGATCTCGACCCAGTCCTCTTCGGCATCGAGGCTCCATTCCCACTCGTACCACTCGGCGTCCGCGCCCGGTAGCCGGCCCTCGTCACTCCTCACGGTGCCCACGCGCACGGTCGAGCGGTCCACGGCCGTGCCGTCCGGCCAGGTCGCATCGGGCGAGATCTGCAGCAGCGGCGTCACGACGAAGTCGCGCTCGGCCATCCGAGGATGCGGCACCACCAGGTCCTCGGTGTCCCACTCCTCGTCGCCGTAGAGCAGCAGGTCGAGATCGATCACGCGGGCGCCGTACCGCTCGGCGGGCTCTCTGCCGAGTCGCTCCTCTATGTCCTTGAGGTAGCCGAGGAGCTGGTCCGCGCGGAGTCTCGTGCGGATCCTGGCGACGGCGTTCAGGTAGTCCGGCTGGCCGGACGGGCCCCACGGCTGGGTCTCGAACACGTGCGACAGCTCCGTCACGCGCGTGCCCGAGAGCCCGTCGAGCGCCTCGACCGCCTCGCGGAGGTTCGCGTAGCGGTCGCCCAGGTTGCCGCCGATCCCGATGATGGCCTCGTCCACGGGCGCCTCAGTCCTCGTCGTCGTCCGTGTCGGCCTGCACTTCGCGACGGGACCGGAGCGCTTCGGTCACCACACGCTCGGCCTCGTCGTGGCGGGAGGCGGGGACCATCAGCCGCACGTCGGCAGGGAACCCGTAGGGGTCGTGTCCCTCGAAGGGCCTGTGCGGGTAGAACATGCACGGGATGCGGTCCTGCTCGAGCACGGCCTCGGCGAAGAGGAGGTCGAGCGCGGGGCCGCTGGACGTGCCGTCCGCGTCGAAGGCGCCCATCGTGGGCACGTAGACCTCGCCGGGCGCGCCCACGCTTCGAAGCGGCACCCACTCGACGTGCCCGCCTGCGGCTTCCGCGGGCCCCGGCGAGGAGTCGATCACGGCGCTCAGGCGCAGCGCGTCCGCGGTCTCGCGCACGTCGTGGACGCGCAGGACGGCCGCGCCGCTCTCCGCCGCACGCACCGCCACGCCGACGCTGCCGGCGACTCGTCCCGAGGGCTCCTCCACGCCCAGCAGGGTGCCGATGAAGCTCTTGCGCGACGCGCCGACGACCACCGGGTAGCCCGTCTCGACGAGCTCGGGGAGCCTCCGTAGGAGCTCCAGGTTGTGCTCCACGGTCTTGCCGAACCCGATGCCGGGATCCACGGCTATCCGCTCCCGCGCCACACCCGCCGCCTCCAGGGCCGCGGCCCGCTCGAGGAGATACGCGCGGACTTCGCCGACGACGTCCTCGTACGCCGGTTCCTCCTGCATCGTCCCCGGCTCGCCCAGCATGTGCATCACGACGCAGCCGCAATCGGATCCGGCCACGACGCCCACGATCGCCTCGTCGCGGAAGCCCGAGACGTCGTTGACGATCGCGGCGCCGGCCTCCAGACAGGCGGCGGCAACTTCGGCGTGGCGGGTGTCGATCGAGACGGGCACCGAAGCCTCTTCTGCGAGTCGCGTGACGACCGGGAGCACCCGCTCCGTCTCCTCGGCGATGCTGACCTCGGCGGCTCCGGGCCGCGTGGACTCCCCGCCCACGTCCACCAGGTCCGCCCCGTCGGAGAGCATCGCGAGACCATGCTCGACGGCACTGTCGGTGTCGACGAAGCGTCCTCCGTCGGAGAAGGAGTCGGGCGTGACGTTGAGGATGCCCATCACGAGCGGCCGATCGAGTGGGAGGCGGTGGGAGCCACAGTGCCAGAGGGGGACGCTCATCGCCCGCACCGCCGGACGGACGCGCTCATCGCTCGCCCTTGATGAGCGACATCCCCTCCGAACGCGTGGCGAGGTTCGACGCGAAGATGCCCCGGACGGCGGAGGTCGTCGTGACGGCGCCGGGCTTCATCGCCCCGCGCATGGACATGCAGAGGTGCTCCGCCTCGATGACGACCATCACGCCGGCGGGGTCGAGGTGCTCGACGATCGTGTCCGCGATCTGGGAGGTCATGCGCTCCTGGACCTGCGGCCGCTTCGCGAAGACGTCCACGACCCGCGCGAGCTTCGAGATCCCGCTGATGTGCCCGGACGAGCCCGGCACGTACGCCACGTGCGCGCGGCCGACGAACGGGAGCAGATGATGCTCGCATACGCCGTAGACCTGGATGTCGCGGACGAGCACCATCTCCTGATGGTCCTCGCTGAACGTCACCTCGAAGAGCTCGGCCGGGTCGGCGTCGAGACCGGCGAAGATCTCCTCGTACATGTCGGCGACGCGCCGGGGCGTGTCGACGAGACCTTCACGGTCAGGGTCCTCGCCTATCCCCTCGAGGATGAGGCGAACGCCTTCCATGATCTTGGATCTGTCCACAGGAGCACCCGCCGTCCCGTCTTCACAGCCAGCACGGTCAGGATACCCGAATCGGCGGCGACGGAAGCGCCGAACAGGAGCGGTCCCGGGCCTCTCTCAGGAGAACATGCCGAAGGCCCGGCCGATCGCGATGATCGCGGGGCCCCCCAGTACGATGAGCGTGGCCGGCAGGATGCAGAGCACGAGCGGGAACACCATCTTGGCGGGCGCCTTCTGGGCGACCTCCTCGGCGTGCTGCCGCCGCTTCACGCGCATCTCGCGCGACTGCGTGCGCAGCACGTTGCTGACGGCCACGCCGAACACGTCCGCTTGGACCATGGCCATGACGAACGCGTTCAGTTCGGGAACATCGCAGCGTTCCGCGAGGTTCCTTAGCGCCACCCTGCGCGTCAGGCCCGCCTGCATCTCCGAGAGCGCGATACCGAACTCATCCGCCAGCGGGCCTTGGCTGTTCTGGACGTACTTCGCGACCGCCGCGCTGAACCCGAGCCCCGCCTCCACGGAGATCATGAGCATGTCGAGCATGTCGGGGAGCGCCCGCCGTATGGCGTCCTTCCGCTTCGAGATACGGCGGTTGAGCCACACCTCCGGCACGACATAGGCGATGACGCCAGCGAAGAGCGCGAGGAGAACGGCCCAGAGCAGGCTGGTCCCAAACAGCAGCGACACCAGGAAGAAGAAGCCGCTCGCGGCGAGGAAGAGCACGACCCGGATGGCCATGTAGAGGTCGACGGTGAGCCCGCCCGGGTTGCCCGCCATCCTGAGGCGGCGCGAGATGCGGTCCAGGTACTGCCGTGGTGCGAGGCGCCTGAGCAGGCCGGAGAAACCCCTGCCGCCGGGCTGGACGACGCGCTCGTAGAACGGCTTGGTCAGAGGCTCGACCTCGCCGGCCTGCGCACGCTCGTGCTCCGACAGCTGCTTGAGCCGGCGTCGGACACCGCGCTCCTCCGAGAACACCACGGAGAGCACGACCCACACGACGCCCGCGACGGACAGACCGGCGAGCACGACGGTGACCCAGTCCACGCTCACACCTCCACTCGCGTGTACCTGCGCAGCCAGAGTATCCCGATGACCATGAGGACCGCGCCGATGACGAGCAGCGTGATACCGACCGACGTGTTGAAGAGCGTGAGGACGTAGTCGGGATTGGTGAGCAGCAGCACCAGAAAGACGACCACGGGGATGAGCACGAGCGCGATGGCCGAGAACCGGCCCTCGGCGGTGAGCGCCTGGACATGACGATCGAGCTCCGCTCTCTCCCTGATGGTTCCGGCGACGATATCCAGCACCTCGGCCAGGTCACCGCCGACCTCGCGCTGGATGCTGATCGCCGCGACCGTCCACCGGAAGTCGTCGCTATCCACCCGCTCCGCCATGCGAGCGAGCGCGTCCTCCAGGCCGAGCCCGAGCCTCGTCTCCGACTGGACGCGCTGGAACTCGCTCGACGCCGGCTCGCCGATCTCGCCGATCGCGAGATCCATCGCCTGTTGCAGTCCCCACCCCGAGCGCAGCGATCCGGCTATGAGCGTGAGGACGTCGGGGAGCTGCTCCTCGAACGCGGTCCTGCGCTTGCTGATCCGCCGGCCGATCCACATCACCGGCACGATGACGACCAGCAAGACAACGATCGTCGTGACCAGAAAGCTGCCCCACACGACCTGCACGAACCCGCCGATGAAGAGGGCAGTGAGCGTGTGGAAGAGGAGGTACTCGTTCGGCCTGAGTGGGAGTCCCGCGCGCTGCAGGTTCAGCCGCATCGCCTCCGCGAGACCGCGGCGTTCCGATACGTAGCCGACCGCGCCCATGACTCGCTCTCGGACGCCGGAGGGACGCTCGACAGCATCGTGCTCGCTCGTCGATGGGCCGCCCTGCCGGTAGTAGTCCAGCTGGTCGACCGCGGCGGCGTCCCGCTGGACGATGAGGCCCAGCACGACGATCAGCAGGATCACCGAGAGCGCCCCGAGGCCGACCGCGAGGGCGAGACGGATCTGGTCCTGCTGCGTCGGCCCGACCGGCTCGGCCAGCGCGGCACCGACCGCTGCGGCGGCGTCGAACGCCGGGTTGTCGACGACCGTGACGAGGGTCCCCGAGTCGGGACCACGTATCACCGCGAGCGCGATCTCGAGGTCGCGGGTGTTCGGTTCCAGACTCGTGTAGGTCACGACGTACAGGTTCCGGAGTTCCTGGGCGATGTCCTGATAGACGGAGGTCAACTCGGTGGCGCTCGCGGCGGAGACCACCTTGCCCTCCGATTCGCCGGCCAGCGAGCGCAGCGGTTCCGGATCGAACTCCGGCGATTCGAGGGCGACCGCGTACAGGGGCACACCGCTCTCACTCAGAGCCTCTGACGTGCCGCCGAGCGAGTTGTTGCTCACCGTGTCGCCACCGTCGGATAGGACGACGATGTAGCGCTGGTCCGCATCACTCGTCGCGAGCACGTCCGCCGCCCGGACGAGACCGTCGTAGAGGGCAGTCTCTCCCGCGGCTCCGAGAGAGTCGACGGCAGTCTCCAGCGCATCCCTATCGGCCGTGAAGTCGGCTACGAGGACGGGCGCGTCGGCGAAGGAGACCACGGCGATGCGGTCGCTCTCTCCCATCGCGGCGAAGAAGTCCTTGGCGGCCTGCTTCGCATATCCGAGGGGCTCGCCCTCCATGCTGCCGCTCACGTCGAACACGAGCACGACGTCCACCGGCGCGCGCTCCTGCACCGCGGGTTCCGCGGAGACATCGTCGATCTCGACACCGTTCTCCTCGAGCAGGAAGGTCGGCTGAGCACCGCCCCGCGCCATGAGCTCCGCGGGAAGCGCGACCGTGAGTGTCATCCTCGGGTACCCGGAGCTGTCGACGTCCTGACGGACGGGGGTGGATTCGGCGGCGACCGCGGGAGCAGCAGCCGCGATCAGGACGGCGGCCGCGAGCGCAGCGAGTCGGGCGACCGGGTGTCGCATCCCGCGGATCCTACCCCCTTCTCGAGATCTCCGGCTTGAACAGGTCCGGCTGCACTTCGACGCCGAGGTACTCGAGCTTCTCGGCGAACTTGGGGCGGATGCCCGTCGACTTCAGCCGGCCCAGGAAGCGGCCCTCAGAATCGATGCCCATCGAGTAGTCGAAGAGGAAGAGGTCCTCCATGACCACCGTCTCGCCCTCCATCCCCTCGACCTCCGATATCCGCGCGATCTTCCTGCTGCCGTCGCGGAGCCTGGCGAGGTGGATGATGAGATCGAGCGCAGACGACATATGCTCGCGTATCGCGCGCACCGGCAGATCGAACCCGCTCATCAGGACCATGGTCTCGATCCTGGAGAGCGCATCACGGGGTGAGTTCGCGTGGACCGTCGAGAGCGAGCCCTCGTGCCCCGTGTTCATCGCCTGGAGCATGTCGAGCGCCTCCGCGCCGCGGACCTCTCCGACGATGATCCTGTCCGGGCGCATCCTCAGGGAGTTGCGCACCAGGTCCCGGATCGTCACCTGTCCCTTGCCCTCGAGGTTGGGCGGGCGCGACTCGAGCCTCAGGACGTGCTCCTGGCTGAGCCGAAGCTCTGCGGCGTCCTCGATCGTCACGATGCGCTCGTCATGCGACACGTAGGCAGATACGACGTTGAGAAGCGTCGTCTTGCCGGTACCGGTACCGCCCGAGACGAGGACGTTCAGGCCACCCTCGACCGTTGCCTCGAGCAACGACGCGACGTGCTCGGTGAGCGTTCCCATCTCGATCAGGTCGTGCACCTGGAACGGATCGCTGGCGAACTTGCGAATGGTCAGGATCGAGCCGTCCAGCGACAGCGGGGGCACGATCACGTTGACGCGTGAGCCGTC
>JAUVQN010000085.1 GCA_030598125.1 Coriobacteriia bacterium
ACCTCGGCCTCGCGCAGCTTGGCGATGATCTCCTCGGGGCGGTATCGCTTGCGGGACATCCGACTCCTCCTTCTCCGGTCCGGAAACCATAACGTGAACCTGGACCGGTTTCAGGGGGTCAGGTCACAACTTGGTTGCGCCGCAGATTGCCAAGGCGTCAGCTCTGAGATGTTCGAAAATCACCCACTGTGGCCCACCAGGAAGCGAGGAAGGGTCCCGGCCGATGCCGGGGCCCTTATGCGTATCGGAGCCGACGCCTGCGCGCGTTTCCTACTCTAGTATCACGGCCACGTCGTCCCGCACGGTCTGCGTGATCGCGCCGGGACCGCCGAGGAAGCGCACCTTCGCGATTGTCCGCGCCTCGTCCTGGAGAGCCGCGCCCGTGCTCGGGGTGAGGAACGCGGTATGAGTGAGGAGCATCACCGAGCCGGCCCTGCCTTGCACCGGACCCCCTGCGAGCGCCACGCCGTTCCAGCGAAGCCCTGCCTCCTCCACCCCGTAGCTCGCGACCTCCCAGGCGGTCTCGTAGCGAGTGGGGCCGGCGAGTCGGGTGACGTTGCCCTCACCGAGCTGGAAGGCGAGGTTGTCCTCGTAGCCATGGAAGACCACGGCCGTACCGCCGAGCACGATGACCTCTTCCACGCCCATGTTCTTCATCTCTGTCGCGATCTCGGTGGCGACATACGGGCTCGCGAGGAAGATGGGCCAGGGACCCGCTGCTGCAAGGGGGGATGCTCCGAGCGCGTCGGGGAAGTCGGCGCCGGTGGCAAGGAAGGCGGTGCCGTCGTAGTTCGCGCTGAGCTCGTCGATCGTGGCCTCAGCGACGAGCCACGCGGTCTCGTAGCGGGTCGCACCACCGATGCGAGTGACGTGACTGGCGCCGAGTCTCCCGGCGAGCGCCGACTCGACCGCGGGCGAGACCGCACCCGTCTCACCGAGGATGAAGGCGTCCTTCGCCCCGAGCCGGTCGATCTCGGCCACGACTGCGTCGGGGAGCACCGAGCTCAAGGTGAGGAGGATCGGCGCATCGTGCGCACCCGCCAGGGCCGCGCCGCCGAGCGCATCCGGCCAGTTCTCACCCGTCGCGATCACGACGGTGCCGGCTCCATGCGGGAACGCCTTCTTGGACGCTTCGATGGCGGTCTCGTAGCGGGTGGCGCCCGCGATCTCGACGGGGATGTAGTCACCGAGCATGCCTTCGAAGACGAACGCGGCACCCTTCGAGCTGTCGTAGCCGTCCGCTCCGACGATGGCGGTGTCATCGCTGAGCGCCGCGCCGAAGCCGAACTGGTCGTAGTCGGTCCTGGTCGAGGTGACGAGCTTGTCACGCTCGACCCATGACGACCCGTCGTGCTCGAAGACGTACGCGGCCCCCTTGTCCGTGGCGTCTCGTCCGGACGCGCCGATGAGTGCGAGACCGCCTTCGATCTCCACGGGCCAGCCCAGATTGTCGTCCTGCTCCGGATCGGCGTGCTGGATGAGCTGCATGAACTGCCATGACGAGCCGACGCGGGCGAAGGAGTACACGGCGCCTTCGCCACTGCCGTAGTCGGGGGCCGCTATCAGCGCGGTGGGCACGTCGAGCGCGACCCTCAGACCGAACTCGTCGAACTGTGCTCCACCGACCGGCAGGAGGGTTTGGCCATGGCTCCACGAGGAACCGTCGCGCTCGAAGATGTGCGCGGCGCCCCTCACGCCGTTCGTCCTATAGGCACCCACCAGCGCGGTGTCACCGTCGAGCGCGACGTCGCCCCCGAAGCTGTCGTTGGGCTGACCCTGCGGAGCGACGATGGTGCGCTCGTGCGACCACGTCGACCCGTCCGTCACGAAGAAGTAGGCGGCGCCCCTCCCGTTGTCGACGCCGGGCGCCCCGATCAGCGCCCGCTCGCCGTCGAAGACCACTGACGTCCCGAAGGACTCCCAGGTATCGGCTCCACCAGGTGTCGTGAGTGTCTGCTGGTAGGTCCAGGTCCCGCTCGTCTTCTCGAAGACGTAGACGGCGCCCCGCCCGGTGTCGACGCCGTTGGCGCCGACGAACGCGGTATCCTCCTGTATCGCCAGCGATATGCCGAAGATGTCCCCCGCGGTGCCGCCGCCGGGCGCGGTGAGCGTCTGAGCGTAGTCCCATCCGGACCCGCCGCGCTCGAAGACGTACGCCGCTCCCTTGTCGTCCAGAGCGTCGTGCGCTCCCGCCACGATCGCGGTGTCGCCGTCGATCGCCGTCCGATCCCCGAACCTCTCGCCCGACGCGCCTCCGGGAGCGAGGAGCTTCTGATCCTCAGTCAGTGTCGCCGCGGACGCGACGAGTCCGAGGGCGGGCACGGCCGCCAG
The DNA here is from genome assembly GCA_030598125.1 of Coriobacteriia bacterium. GTDB lineage: Bacteria > Actinomycetota > Coriobacteriia > Anaerosomatales > JAUVQN01 > JAUVQN01. The sequence continues at coordinate 2,332 of JAUVQN010000085.1, forward strand.
CGTGAGCGCGAGGGCGAGAGCGAGGGTCGTGAGCGATGTGGCCCGCACCTTTCGCGGACGTCCCAGGCGAGCGGATCGGGCGGATGCGGTCCTGATAGTAGGCATGTGAGCCCCCTGGTCGCACGAGTCTGTCTAGGGTTCCCATACCCGTCGCGCCGAGGGGCGAACCGACGCACCGTGTGCAGCGACGCTACGGCTCGAGCAGCACCTTCATCACGTCGGGTCGTGCCGCCGTCTCCATCGCTTCGACGGCTCGCCCCAGCGGGTAGCGTTCGGTGATCATCGGTCGCGGGTCGACGTCACCCCGCTCGAGCAGCTCTAGCGCTCGGTCGAAGGGACCGCACCTGGAACCGACGACCGTGATCTCGTCCACCACCAGCGACGACAGGTCGAGCGTGAGCTCGCCCCGGTACGTCGACTTCATCACGATCGTCCCGCGAGGGCGGACCGCCGCTCGCGCCAGCTCGAAGCCGCTCGGCGAGCCGGTCGCTTCGACGACGATGTCGTAGCGGGAGGGAGCGACATCGTCCGCATCGATCGTCGGGATGTCGCGTGCGGCGAGCAGCGCGCGCTGATGCTGGTGGCGCGCCACGACGGCCAGGTCCGCGCCTGTCGTAGCGAGGGTCTGGGCCACGAGCTGTCCGAGACGCCCCGCGCCCACGAGGAGCACCCGGTCGGACGACTCGATTGGGACCTGCTCGAGGATCTCGACGGCCGCGGCGAGCGGCTCGGTGAAGACGGCCGCTTCGTCCGGCACCGACGCGGGCACGCGGTGCAAGTTCTCGACCGGGAGCGTCAGGTACTCGGCGTGCGCTCCGCCGCGCTCGACGATCCCGAGCACCGTGCGCGCCTCGCAGTGCGTCGGTCGACCGGCCTCGCAGGCCTCACACGCCCCGCAGCTCGCGTTGATGTCGCCGACGACGCGCTCGCCGACCCATGCCGGGTCGGGCGCTTCCGCGACTTCTCCGACGAACTCGTGACCGATGACGCCGGTGAACGGGTGGTCGCCGCGCGCGAGCTCCAGATCGGTCCCGCAGATGCCGGAGAGACGCACGCGGACGAGCGCCTCGTCCTCGCAGCGGGGCACGGGGACGTCACGCACGGAGAGCGCCAGGTCTTCGAGCCAGAGTGCCTTCATGGCCTCAGTGTACGAGACGCATCGGTCTCACCTGCGCCTTGGGTATCTTCCCCACATGACGGATGAGCGCTGGATGGACCTCTTCGGTGAATACCCTCGGCCGTGGCTCCTGGCGAGCGACGATCCCGCGGCGCGCTGGATCGCGCTCGTGGAGCTGTCGGATGTGCCGCCTGACGACCCGGACGCCCACGCCACGCACGTGGCGGTGCTGGACGACCCGGACACGCAGGCGCTTCTCGACCGGCTCGTCCCGTGGGAGGAGGAGGTCGTCCTCGGCGGGCACGACAAGCCGGAGTTCCGACCGAACCTCCTGAACCTCCTCGCGGACATGGGCGTCGGCGAAGACGACGACGAGCGGATCGCGGCGATGCTCGACGCGATGCTCGAGCATCAGGACGCAGAGGACCGCTTCCAGGCGTACGCACGCTGGCGCAAGATGGACGCTCCCGTGTGGGGCTCGCTCTTCTGCGATGCCCACGCGATCGCGGAGACGCTCGCACGGTTCCGCCGCGCGTCGGATCCGCGCGTCGTGCGCGCGTTCGAGCGGATGCTCGAGGACCTCGCCGGCACCGACATGGGGCGCGCGTGGCCTTGTCGGCTGGATCCCGCCGTGGGGTTCCGCGGGCCCGGTCGCAAGAACGAGCCGTGCCCGCAGGCGACGCTCGAAGCGCTGCGCGGGTTCTCGTACCTGCCGGACAGCGTGCGTCCGCCCGAGGTCCTCGATGTGGCGCACACGTCGCTGGGCATCTGGCGCATGCGCGGCGAGCGCAAGCCGTTCATGTTCGGGCACGGGAGGAACTTCAAACGCGCGAAGTGGCCCGTCACCTGGTACGGCGCGTTCGAGGTTGTGGACACGCTCGGCCGCTACCCGGAGCTGTGGCGGGACGGCGATGCGGAGGATTGCCGCTCGCTCGCCGAGATCGCCGCGTGTCTCATCGCTTACAACGTGGGCGAGGACGGTCGCGTGACACCGAAGTCCGCGTTCATGGGATTCAAGCAGTACTCGTTCGGGCAGAAGAAGGCGTCCTGCGCCTTCGCGACCGCGCGGCTCGCCGTCGTCCTTCGCCGGCTCGACGAGCTCGCCGACGACATCGAAGCCGTGGACGTGCTCTCGCTGGGCGGATCGAAGGGCGGCTCGGGCACGACGGTGCCGCCGAGCTGACAAGGAGGCACGGATGACGCACGTCGCGACCATGAACCAGCAGAGCGACGCTCCGGGAGCGCGCGTCCTCCACGAGGACGGCGCCTTCCGCTACGAGGGCGGCGACACCGTCCCGCTCGAGACCGTGCTCTGGATGGACTCGACGCGCAGGCTCGACTGGGTCTCGGAAGACATGCGCGCGTGGGCGTACGGACTCCGCGCGCCCGCCTTCGCGCCGACCGGGGCGCCCGAGCCCGCCTTCGGGCTCACACGCAACCAGCTCGTCCTCGCGGTCGTGGTCGCAGCCATCGCGCTGTTCAGCGTATGCTGCGGTCTGACGACGCTCCTGCTGGTCTGACGGAGGAAGGGGACCATGCCGCACGCCGCATACTGCTCCGAGTGTGGGACGAACGTCTACGTCCGCGCGGACGGGCGCTGCCCGATGGGCCACGGACCCGAGTCGCTGTCCAACTACTACGAGGTCGACGTGTGGCCGGGTCACATGGGGGCGACCGGACCCTCCTCGATGTTCACCCCCCAGACGCTCGCGATGGCGCGCTGGGCTCGAGTGACGCTCGTCATCATCGTGGCCGGGCTGCTCCTGATGTGCTGCTTCGCGTGCGCGATCTCGCCGTTCTTCTTCACGACCTACTGACGCGCACCCGCGGGCCTCGCGCCCGCTAGACGTCGATCTCGTCCGGCGCCGGCCGAGCGTCGGCTCCCCAGTCGTCCGTGTCGAAGTCGCCCTCGGCGATCCGTTCGCTCGACATCTTCAGGTACTTCCCGCGTGCCTCCACGGCCACGTCACCTTCGGGAAGCAGGATATCCCCGCTCCCTTCGAAGAGCCGCGAGGAGTCCTTGGTGATGCGGCCCACCACGCGCAGCTCTTCGTCGAGCGGTACGGGACGCCCGTACCTCACCGAGAGCTCCACGGTGACGCCCCAGACGTCGGCGCCGCCCGCGCTGATGGCCCGCCCGATCGTCTCGTCGAGGATCGCGGAAGCCATACCGCCGTGCAGGCGGCCCGGGTAGCCCTGATGCTGTCGGGACGGGCGGAAGACGCCCACGAGTTCGCCCGTCTCCAGCTCGAAGAAGCGGGCGTGCAGTCCCGCGGCGTTCTCCGTGCCGCAGACGAGGCACATGCGACTCACGTTCTGAGCGGCGGTCACCTTGCGTTTCATCCCGGACCCCTTCCGACGGACCGCGACCATGATACGGCGTCGCCGGCACCGGCATGGTGGCAGTCGCACGCACGCAGGTGCTCGATGAGACGCCCTCGGAACGGGTAGAGTGCAAGTGACAAGCATCGACGGAAGGGAACCGTATGCTCACGTGGAGGAACCTGATCATGACGGCCATCTTGGTCGCACTCGCGCTATCCCTCGTGGGCTGCAGCTCTAACGATCCGAGCATCGAGGGCACGTGGACCGAGGGAGAGTCCGGCGTCGAGTACGTCTTCGAGTCGGACGGCACGATGCTGCTCAAAGACACGACCGTGGACTTCGAGGTGTCCGCCGACTACGAGGTCGACGGGGACACGCTCACGGTGACCTTCGAAGGC
>JAUVQN010000032.1 GCA_030598125.1 Coriobacteriia bacterium
CCGGAGCGCAGGGAGCGGAGCCCGAGATGAAGACATGTCCGTCGTGCGGTGCCGACGTCGCGGAAGCGGATGAGCGTTGCGCCGCGTGCGGCGCCGAGACGGCCGCGAAGACCGAGTCGTTCGCGCCGGTCCTGGGCCAGGACGTCGAACTCGCCGAGGAGGTCGGCGCCGTCCAGGGTCCCTCGCTCGTCGTCCGCAAGGGACCCGAAGTCGGGGAACGGTTCGAGCTCGCACTCGGGACGCTCACGATCGGCCGAGATCCCGGGGCGGACATCTTCCTGAACGATGTGACGGTCTCGAGGGAACATGCCGTCCTTGAGATATCGGAGAGCGGTGTGGCGCTCAAGGACACCGGTTCGCTGAACGGGACCTTCGTCAATGGGGAGCGTGTGTGCGATGCGCAGCTCCACGTGGGCGACCAGGTGCAGGTGGGGCGCTTCCAGATGGCCTTCCTCGACGAGGGCAGGGGATAGACGGGAGTGAGCGATCGCGGCTACATGACCATCGGCGAGGTCGTGGAGGCGCTGTCCGACACCTATCCGGACTTGACCGTGTCGAAGGTGCGCTTCCTCGAGGAGGAGGGACCCGTCACGCCGAGTCGCACCGCCGGCGGCTACCGCAAGTTCATGCCCGCCGACGTGCATCGACTCGAACTCGTGCTCAAGCTCCAGAAGGAGCACTTCCTTCCACTCTCGGTCATCCGCGAGAAGCTCAGAGACGTCGATCGCGGCACGGGGCCCGCTGAGCTCACGGGCGCGCCGGCCGCGATCGAGGAGGTGGCGCTCCCACTCGAGGATATGGAGCCTGTGCCCATCGCTCGCGCCTCCGACGAGCTGGGTCTACCCGAGGAGTTCATCCGGGAACTGGTGGACTACGGGCTCGTGCTGCCCACCAAGGGCGGCGAGGGACTCGAGCTGCATGCGAGCGACGTGGAGATCGCGCACGCCTGCTGGGCACTGCGGCCCTGGGGTATCGAACCGAGACACCTGAAGATGTTCGAGTCGTTCGCGGAACGGGAGGCCGGTCTCTTCGGGCAGGTGCTCATGCCGGCGGCACGGCATCGCACACCCGAGGCCCGCCAGCGCGTCGTCGAGTCGCTCGAGGAGATGACCGAGGCGGTGGAGGACCTCAAGGGCCTCCTGCTGAGACGGACTCTCCGTGACGAGTTCGAGGATCTGATGTAGGCGCGTGGCGGGGTAGGGGTGTGATGGAGGACCTGCCTGACATGGATGCCGAGGACCGCCCGGACGTGGGCGCTCGAGACCACGCGAAGGGAGCGGCGGACCCGAGCGACCGTGGGTCGGAGGGACTGCCCGTCTCAGAGCGGGTCGCCACGACGGACTTCGCGCATCCGAGCGAACGGGTCGCCGCGCAGATCCTGGACTTCTACGGCATCAGGTGGGAGTACGAGCCGACCACCTTCCCGATCGAGTGGGATGCGAAGGGCACCGTCGTCGCTTCCTTCTCCCCGGACTTCCACCTCCCCGATCTCGATCTCTACATCGAGCTGACGACGATGTCGCAGAAGCTCGTCACCAAGAAGAACCGCAAGGTGAGGCGGATGAAGGAGCTGTACCCGGACGTCAACATCAAGATCTTCTACCAGAAGGACTTCCGGAAGCTCCTGTTCAAGTACGGCATCCCCGTGCGAGAGCAGGCTCGCGAGGAGGGCGGCGGGCTGTCGAGCCACGCGGACGACGCGGATGGCGCGGGGTAGGACGTGATGTGTGGGAAGCGCGACCTCGACACTCAGCTGAGCGGCGTGCTCGTGGACGAGGACCGCATCCGGGAGCGGATCGCGGAGCTCGGCCAGCGCATCACCGAGGACTACCGGGGTCGCGACCTCGTGCTCGTGACCGTCCTCAAGGGCGGCTTCGTCTTCATGGCGGATCTCACCCGAGCCATAGACCTGCCGCTCAGGATGGACTTCATGTCGGTCTCGTCGTACGGGCCGAGCCCGGCGCACGGCCAAGTGCGGATCACGAAGGACCTCGATGAGTCCATCGTCGGCGCGGCGGTGCTCGTCGTCGAGGACATCATCGACACCGGTCTCACGCTCCACTTCCTGCTGAAGGTACTGCGGCAGCGCGAACCCGAGAGTCTGGAGGTGTGCGTCCTGCTCGACAAGGACGTTCGCCGCATCGTCGAGCTCCCGATCGCGTACAAGGGCTTCAGTATCCCCGACCGCTTCGTCGTCGGCTACGGGCTGGACCAGGCCGGCGCGTTCCGGCAGCTGCCGTTCGTGGCGACGCTCGCGGACGAAGTGATGGGATGAAGTGGCGCCGTCTCATAGGCGGGGCGTCCGCGCTCTCGACCGTGCTCGTCGTCGGGGTCGTCGGCTACATGGTCATCGAAGGCTGGAGCCTGCTCGATTCCGCGTACATGACGGTGATCGCGCTCTCGACCGTCGGGTTCGGCGAGGTACACCCGTTGTCGAAGGCGGGGCAGGTGTTCACGATCATCCTCGTGGTGGCCGGTGTGGCGGCGCTCGCGTACACGTTCGGGCGCTTCGTCGACATGCTGGTCGCTGGGCATATCCGAGGACTCTGGGAGGCTGGGCTGATGGAGAGGCGCATCAACCGGATGGAGCAACACCACATAGTGGCGGGCCTCGGAAGGGTCGGCTCCGAGGTCGCCACGGCGCTCGAGCGCGAAGGGGCTCCGTTCGTCGTCATCGACACGGACCACGAGGCGATCGAGTCGGCTTCGGAGGCGGGCTGGTCGTACGTCGAAGGCGACGCGACGGAGGAGGAGACGCTCAGGATCGCCGGTATCGATCGAGCCCGAGGTCTGGTGACTGCCCTCGACACGGATGCGGACAACCTGTTCGTGACCCTCACCGGGAGGACCCTCAACCCCGACCTCGTGATCGTCGCTCGTTCCTCGCACGTCTCCGCGGAGAAGAAGCTCCTCAAGGCGGGTGCCGACCGCGTGATCACACCGAACGTGATCGGGGGGAGACGCATGGCGGCGATGATACTGAACCCGATCGTCTCCGACTACCTCGACCTCGTCTCGCACGGCGGCGGCATCGAGTTCCGGCTGGAGGAGCTCGAAGTGCCGGAGGACGCCGAGCTAGCCGGCGAGACGATCGCCAGTGCTCGCATCCGCGACACCATCGGCGTGCTCGTGCTCGCGATCAGGACGGCCGACGGCAGCATGAACACGAACCCCTCGTCGGACACCGTGTTCAAGCCGGGCGACCACATCGTCGCACTCGGCACGCAGGACCAGCTCGGACGGCTGGCCCGAGCGCTCAGCGAGGGGTAGGGTAGGCGACGTCGCCGAACGAGCCGTACTAGGAGGGCGCGTGGAACTCGAGTCCTACATCCGCGACGTACAGGACTTTCCCAAAGAGGGGGTCGTCTTCAAAGACATCACGCCGTTGCTGGCGAGCCCGGAGGGATTCAGGGCGGCCATCGACATGCTGGCCGACGGGTATGCGGACGACGGCGTCACGAAGCTCGTGGGCGCCGAGGCGAGGGGGTTCATCCTCGGCGGCGCGCTGGCTTATCGTCTCGGTGCGGGGTTCGTCCCCGCGCGCAAGCCCGGGAAACTGCCTCGCGATACCGCGACCGCCGAGTATCAGCTCGAGTACGGGATCGACTCACTCGAGATGCACCGGGACAGCGTCGTGCCGGGGGACCGCGTGCTCATCATCGACGACGTCCTCGCTACCGGCGGTACGGCGGCCGCCAAGGCGAGTCTCGTGCGGGAGTCGGGCGGCGAGGTGGTCGGATTCGCGTTCCTGCTCGAGCTGGACTTCCTGCATGGACGCGACAAGCTAGGAGACGATCGCGTGGTCTCCCTGATCCACGTGGAGTAGCCCGGGGGGCTACTCGATCGCGACGACGATCTGGGCCTGCACGGATTCGACCCCGCTGAAGCCGAGGGCCTGCGCGGCCGCCTTCGAGAGATCGAGGTCCCTTCCCGCGACGAACGGACCACGGTCGTTGACGACCACCACGATCCGATGCTCGCCGCGCGTGAGAGCCAGTCTCGTCCCGAACGGGAGATCGCGGGACGCGCACGTCAGGTCGTTCTCGTTGAAGACCTGGCCCGATGCGGTGTTGCGGCCGTGGAACTCGTTGCCGTACCAAGAGCACACGGCCGTGAACGCGTCTCCAGCGACGCTGTAACGGCCGGGCTGACCTTCGGAGACGAGGAAGATCAGGTCGTCGTAGGGCTCCACGACCGCCTCCACGCGCCTGATGCGCGTGTCCAGGGGCACCGAGCTGCGGCGCCACTCGTCGCGAGACTGAGCCCGACTCGCCCTCACTCGTGAGAGGTACTCGAGCGCCTCCTCGGTGAGCTCCCCGATGAGCGCCTCCTGCCTGACCAGGGCGCTCTCGAGATCATGCTGCCGGTCGTCGTTCACGGATTCGAGCTCGTTCTCTTGCGCCTTGAGGTCGTCGAGGACCGTCGCCTGATACTCGGCTTCGGCCGCCGTCACGGCCGCCTCGTTCCATATCTCCCGGTCCTGCGCGACGATGTGTCCGAGCAGCGTGCCTCGGGCGAGGAAGTCCTCCACCGACTTGGAGCCGAGCAGGAGCTCGAGCGGCTCCACAGAGCCCGTCTTGTACATGCTGACGACGCGCATCTCGAAGAGGTCCCGAGCCGCCTTCAGTTCGTCCCGAGCTCGGTCCAGCTTCTGGCGCTGGAGGGCGGTGCGTTCGTCGAGCACGCCCATGCGAGTCTCTATCGCGATCTCCTGGGCCTCGAGTTCCTCGATGTGTTCCTCGAGCTCGACAGCCTGGGCGGTCGCCTCATCCAGACGCTCCGTGGGCGAGGTCGCTTGGGGCGTGGTCGACGAAGGCTCGGCGGCAGCGGTCATTGGGCTCGATGCGACGACCGTCAATGCCGATACTAGGAGTACGACATACCTTGTGAGGTGCGTGTTCATCGCGTGCTGCTCCGGTTCCCCCCGCTAGAGACGCGTGAGAGCGATTATAGCCGACCAAGGTATGATATCGAACCCGCGAGGCTCTGACTTTAGCCCGCGTGGTATACTTCAAGGGCAGGTAGAGACGCAGAATGGACCGAGGACCGAGGGCCTCACCGCAGCATATGTCGCAGCCGGAGGTACCGGTGCAGAGTCCGATCGCACCACGTCTGGTCGCGGGGGCAACCGCCCTCCTGGTATGCCTGTCTCTCGTTCCCTCCGCAGCTCTCGCTGCGCCCTCCACACCCCAGATCGAAGCGAAAGAGCAGGAACTGGAGCGCGCACGCGCGGAGTTCGACATCCTCTCGACAGAGCTGTCGATGATGGTCGAGGAGTACAACACCGTCATCGAAGCACTGGACGAGACGCGGCAGTCGATGCGCGAGACCGAACAGCGGCTCGCCGAGGCCGAGGGCGAGGTAGCCGGCGCGGAACGGCAGCTCGGCGAGCGTGCGGCGGAGATCTACAAGCGCGGCAACGTCGGCTTCCTGGAGGTGCTCCTGGACACGACGAGCTTCGAGGACTTCCTCGTCCGCATCGACTGGTTCGCGAGAGTGAGCGAGCAGGACGCCCGCTTCGTGGCCGATCTGCGAGAACGACGCGATGAGGTCGAAGGGCTGCAGCGCTCTCTCGAGTCTCGCGAGGAGGAGCAGATCGCGCTTCGCAACGAGGCCGAGTCACAGAAGGGCTTGATCGAGGCGGCTGTGCAGCGCCAGGAGTCCTTCGTCTCCTCACTAGGGGAAGAGGTCCAGACGCTGATCGCGGAAGAGGAGGAGCGTCAGCGTCGGCTGGCCGAGGAGCGAGCCGCACAGGCTGCCGCCGCGGCCCGGGCGCAACTCAGCTCGACAGACCCCTCCCTCGCCGAGGGGGCGGATCTCGACGCCCCCGGTCGCGCGAATGTCGTGGTGATCGCCTTGCAGTACGCCGGCGTCCCGTACGTGTGGGGCGGCTCCAGTCCTGAGAGCGGCTTCGACTGCTCGGGGTTCGTGAAGTACGTCTACCGCGAGGTCGGCGTCGACCTTCCGCGCAACAGCAGGGCCCAGTTCAAGGCGGGTTCCCGCATCCCGCCGGACGGGGTCGACGCGCTGGTCCTCGGTGACCTCGTCTTCTTCGGCTATGGGGGAGATCCGGGACGCGTGCACCACGTCGGCATCTATGTCGGCAACGGGAACTTCGTGCATGCTCCGGGCACGGGAGACGTGGTCCGCGTCTCCTCGCTCGTGGAGCGTATCGACTCGAAGGGCGACTACGTCGGCGCCTCGCGCTTCTAGGTCGCGCGTCCGAGCGGGCGCGCCAGCCGCGTGCTTCCGGTTCACTTCGCAGGTGAGAGCATACGTTCGGCGCGTCCGAGCACCCCCTCTGTGGTATCATCCGCGCAATTCTTCGCACGCGGAGGAGTGGCCTGGATGGTGAGCGAGCGCGTGGAGCGAGTCCTACTTTCGGGGAACGAGGCCGTGGCGCGTGGCGCCTGGGAAGCCGGGGTCGCGGTCGGCGTCGGGTATCCCGGCACTCCCTCGACCGAGGTCCTCGAGTGCCTCGCCACCCTGGGTGACGCACGCTCGGAGTGGGCTCCGAACGAGAAGGTGGCCCTGGAGGTCGCGGTGGGCGTGAGCCTTGGCGGCCGACGGGTGCTCGTGACGATGAAGCACGTCGGGCTGAACGTCGCAGCCGACCCCTTGTTCACGCTCGCCTATACAGGTGTCAGGGGTGGGCTCGTGATACTCGTGGCCGACGATCCCGGGATGCACTCGTCGCAGAACGAGCAGGATACGCGGATGCTCGCTCGCGCGGCGAAGGTGCCGGTGCTCGAGCCCTCCGACAGCCAGGAGGCGCTCCTTATGACGAAAGCCGCCTTCGAGATGTCGGAGCGCTTCGACCTTCCGTTCGTCGTGAGGTCCTCGACTCGCATCTCGCACTCGAAGGGTCTGGTCGAGACGGGTGCGAGGGATGAGGCGCCTCCCGTGGGCGGCTACGCCACCGACGCTCGGAAGTACGTCATGATGCCTGGGAACGCGCGCGTCCGCAGAGTAGACCTCGAGTCGAGGCTTGAGGTCTTGGCGGACGAGAGCCAGCGCCTCGACGTGGACAGGGTGGAGATGCGCGACACCGTCGTGGGTGTGATCACAAGCGGTGTGGCGTACTGGCAGGTGCGTGAGGCGCTTCCCGACGCGTCCGTGCTGAAGTTGGGGCTGACGAATCCCCTGAGCGAGGACACGATCCGCGAGTTCGCGAAGTCGGTCGACCGCGTTGCCGTGGTCGAGGAGCTCGACCCGTATCTCGAGACGTCGTTGCGTGCCATGGGCGTGGAGGTCGAGATCACGAGCGTGCCGAGGACGGGCGAACTCACCGCGCGTGCGGTGGCGGAAGGACTCGGCCGCGACGTCGCCGCGCTCCGGGAGCCGATCGCAGGACTGCCGGGACGTCCCCCGGTGATGTGTCCGGGCTGCCCGCACAGGGGTGTCTTCTACGCGCTCAAGCGGATGCGCGCGATCGTCACCGGCGACATCGGCTGCTACACGCTGGCTGCGCTGCCTCCGCTCTCGTCGATGGACACGTGCGTGTGCATGGGTGCGAGCATCGGCATGGCCCACGGACTCGAGCTCGTCGTGGGCGAGGATGACCGCCCGGTCGTGGCGGTCATCGGGGATTCCACGTACGCGCACTCGGGACTGACCGGTCTCGTGAACGCCGTGTACAACCGCGGCGACTCGACGATCGTCGTGCTCGACAACCGCACGACCGCCATGACTGGTCACCAGGACAATCCCGTCACCGGACGGACCTTGATGGGGGAGGAGACGACCGAGCTCGACCTCGCGGCGGTCGGCGTCGCACTCGGAGCGGCATCGGTGCGCGTGATCGATCCGCACGACCTCGCCAGCGCTGAGGAGGTCCTCAGGGAGGAGGTCGCACGCTCCGGCGTGAGCCTCGTCGTGGCCAAGGCGCCATGTGCTCTGCTCCTGAAGGACGAACACTCGCCGGTCGGCGTGGATGACGAGGCCTGCACCGCATGCGGGGTCTGCATCAGGCTGGGATGCCCCGCCATCAGCAAGGCGCAGGACGGGAAGGCCTTCATCGACGTGGCCCTGTGCGTCGGGTGCGGCCAGTGCGAACAGGTCTGCACGTTCGACGCGATCGTTCCCGCCGGTCCGGCCTGCGACATCGGAGGTGGAGTGTAGTGACCACATCCGTGCTGCTCGTCGGCGTGGGTGGCCAAGGGACGATCCTGGCCAGCGACGTGTTGGCGAAGGTCGCCGCGGGAACGGGTCTCGATGTGAAGCTGTCCGAGGTGCACGGGATGTCGCAGCGCGGCGGCTCCGTGGAGACTTCGGTCCGCTTCGGGGACGAGGTGGCTTCCCCCATGGCCGACGCTGGCGCAGTGGACGTGCTGATCGCGTTCGAGCTACTGGAGGCGGCCCGCTGGGCGCATCACGTGGCGCCGGGAGGTCGCGTATTCGCGAGCGTCAGGCGCATACCGCCGCTATCCGTACTCATCGGCTCCGACCCGTATCCCGAGGGTCTCGAGATCGAGCTCGAGGAGCGAGGCGCGACGCTCATCGACGCGGACGAACTCGCATGTGAGGCGGGTTCCCCGAAGTCAGCGAACATCGTGCTGCTGGGCGCCGCATCCCAGGCGCTCTCGTTCGATGAGGGGATTTGGCGTAAAGTCATCTCTACGCGCGTGCCGCCGCATACCGTGAAGGCGAATATTCGTGCCTTCGAACTGGGCCGCGAAGCCGGTGCGCCGAGAGGGGAATGCTAGGTGAAGGTCAGGCAGCTGTCCGTCTTCATCTCCAACCAGAGCGGACGCATCAGCGAGGTCACGGGCCTCCTGGGTGAGCACGACATCAACATCCGCGGCTTCTCGGTCGCGGACACCGCCGACTACGGCATCCTGCGCGTCGTCGTCGACGACCCCGAGAAAGCGCACTCCGTACTGAAGGACGCGGGGTTCACCGTGCGCGAGGACGACGTGATTTGTGTGAACCTCCCCGACACCCCCGGTGCGCTCTCGCGCGTGCTCAAGCTCGTCTCCGACGCGGGAGTGAACATCGAGTACATCTACTCGCTCGTGTCGACCTACGTGGTCATCAACGTGGACGACGCCGACAGGGCGTTGCAGCTCCTGGAGGACAAGCCAGTCGAACTCGTCTCCCAGGAGGAGATAGTAGGAATCCAGGAGGGAAGCTGAGAGAGGAGCCAGGTATGGGGATGCGGAGCCGGCGATTCGTGTTCCTGAGCGTGATTCTCGTGTTCGCCATGATGGCGGGCATGCTCGTGGGGTGTACGACATCCGACGAGGACGCTGAGGACAGCGAAGAGACGACGGAAGAGACGACGGAAGAGGCTACAGGCGAACCGATCAAGATAGGAGCGGTCCTGTCGCTGACCGGAGTCTACGCAGGACTGGGCGAGCCCGAGAAGAACGCGCTCGAGATGGAGGTCGCGCGCATCAACGCGGCGGGCGGCGTCAACGGGCGGCCGATCGAGGTCATCATCGAGGACGACGCGACCGAGGCTGAGGAGTCCGTCGCCGCCACGACGCGCCTGATCGACCAGGAAGAGGTCGTCGCGATCATCGGCGCGACAGGCACTGGCGGCACCATGGGCATGCGCGAAGAGATCGACGCCGCGGGCGTCCCGCAGGTCTCCATTGCGGGCGGCACGGTCGTCACCGGCGCCTTCGACCCGCTCGTCTTCCAGACGCCGTGGTCGAACACGCTCGTCGTGCCCTTCACGTTCACTGCTCTCGAGGAAGCGGGGATCAGCAAGATCGGGCTCATCACCGACACGGGCGGCTTCGGTGGCGACGGGCACGAGGTGCTGATGTCGTTCACCGACGAGTACGGCATGGAGGTCGTCGCGGACGAGACGTTCAATCCCGGTGACACCGACATGACGGCCCAGCTCACGAAGATCAAAGGCACGGACGCGGAAGCGGTCGTGATGTGGTCCGCGGGGTCCGAGGCGGCTACCGTCGCCAAGAACATGGTGGACCTCGAGATGGACGTCCCGCTCTACGGCAGTCACGGCAACGCGCGCAAAGAGTTCATCGAAGGTGCCGGTGACGCAGCCGAGGGCTTCCAGTTCGCAGCGGGGAAGATCCTCATCCCTGAGACCTATGGTGAGGGCACGCCCGAGTACGACGTGGCCAGCGAGTTCACCGCCAACTACTCCGAGGAGTACGGCGAGGACCCGAACACGTTCGCGGGACACGCGTACGACGCGCTGTATATCATCGTGGAGGCGCTCGAGCGTCTGGGCGACGACTTCACGCTGGAAGAGCTTCGCGACGAGATCGAGGCGACGACCGGATTCGTCGGCATCGGCGGGGTGTTCAGCTACTCGGCCGATGACCACAACGGTCTGACCGAAGACGACCTCGTGCTCTACAAGGTCGAGGACGGGGTCTGGGTACTCTCTGAGTAGCCTGGACTCTGCAGGCAGGACGGACATCCGGTCCGTCCTGCACGCGCGACGATGAGTCGGGCCCGGGCGGTGCCCGGGC
>JAUVQN010000040.1 GCA_030598125.1 Coriobacteriia bacterium
CGTCCACGAGCCACGCCCGCGGACGCACGTACGCCCACCCTCGGGTGCTGCCGTCAGTCGCCGCGCCGGAACCCTCGGCACCGGCGCGCCAGAGGACCCGGCCGGCCGGCGAGGAGTAGGCGGGCCAGTCAGCCGGGATCGTCCCGGACTCCACGCCCGCCGCGGCACCCGAGCCGAGCGGACTCCCCGCGCCCTCGAGCATGTCGACCGGCAGCCCGGCGGCTCGCGCCACCGTCTCATCGATCTCGAGCGTGCCGTCCGCCGTGAGCATCGCGTCGAGCGACGGGGTCCTCTCGAAGTCGTCGAGCCGCCGGGCGTCCTCCGGCGCCGCGTCAGAGCCGGTGGCGACGACGATCGCATCGGCCGCGGGACCTTCGGTCGGAGTGGACGTCTCGAGCACACGTCGCGTGAGCTCCGCGGAACCAGCGAGCACGCTCGAGCCCACGTCGCTCGAGGCCACAGCCTCGGCGACCTCGGACCAGAGTTTCAGTTCCGGCACCGCGTCCACACCGCCGGTCCCTTCCGCGAGGGTCTTCGCGTACGTCTCGAGCCCATCCGCGTCGTCGGCCGCGTCCTGTGCCGCGAGGGACTCGATGAGGCGCTCGAGGTAGACGGTCGCACGCTCGGCGTCCGCGGGTGGCACCGGGCGCACCGTCGAGGTCGCCGTCTCCCACGTCTCGCGCAGCCGATCGGCGCCGACGGGCCCGAGGGCGTCGAGCAGACCTGCGGCCCGGTTCTTCTCGTCCAGGTAGGAAGCCGAGAGATCGAGGTCCTCGACCCTGGCGCCCGCACCGTCTCTGGCAGCGAGCCCTTCCCCGCCGCCGAGTACGGCGATGGCGCGCGGCAGGGCGCGCGCGTCGTCAGCGTGCAGGTACGCGAAGTTCGCGTCCTCGCGCAGGCGCGCGGGATCGTCCGAGCCGACAGCGTCTCGCATCGCATCGCCCGGGACCCGCACCTCGAGCAACGCCACGCCGGACGAGAACACCTGCGCGACGTACGACTCGGCGTCCGGGAACGCTTCGACCTCCGAGGCGAGCGCGGTCTGCCAGGCGAGCTCCACGTGCGCGGGCGTGTTCAGGTAGGGCGCGTCGAGCCGGACGATCGCCGTGCCGTCGTCCTCTCCCACGACGGCCTCCTCATAGCCCGCGAGCCGCAGGCTCCTCAGCACCGCCTCGTGCGGCCCCGAGTCGCCGAGCGGGTCCTGTTCGAGCGGTTCGACGTCCGCTTCGCCGCCGCCGAACCACTCGGGCGTCGTGTCGCCGGAGCCCAGGTACAGCCACGCAGCGCCAATGCCCACGACCGCGACGGCGAGTACGAGCGCGAACGCGACGGGGCGCACCCAGCGCGAACGCTCGTCGGCAGCCTGTTCGACCCCGGTGCCGGGATCCTCGGAAGCCATCACACCGCCTCCGGATGGACGGTCGCGGCGCGGCCCTCCAGCACCGGCTTGAGGAAGCGGCCCGTGTACGACGTCTCGTGCGAGGCGACTTCCTCGGGAGTGCCCTCCACCACGATCCATCCGCCCTCGTCGCCGCCCTCGGGTCCGAGGTCGATGACGTGGTCGGCCGACTTGATGACGTCGAGGTTGTGTTCGATCACGAGCACCGTGTTCCCTGTGTCCACTAGCCGCTGCAGCACGTCCAGCAGCTTGGAGACGTCGTCGAAGTGCAGGCCCGTCGTCGGCTCGTCGAGTATGTAGAGCGTGCGGCCCGTCGCCCGGCGCTGCAGCTCGCTCGAGAGCTTGACGCGCTGCGCCTCGCCGCCGGACAGCGTGGTCGCCGGCTGCCCGAGTCGCATGTAGCCGAGCCCGACGTCGTAGAGCGTCTGGAGCTTCCGCCTGATCTTGCGGATGTTCTCGAAGAAGTGAAGGGCCTCTTCGAC
This sequence comes from Coriobacteriia bacterium, assembly GCA_030598125.1. Taxonomy (GTDB): domain Bacteria; phylum Actinomycetota; class Coriobacteriia; order Anaerosomatales; family JAUVQN01; genus JAUVQN01. The sequence continues at coordinate 1,882 of JAUVQN010000040.1, forward strand.
GGTCATGTCCAGGATGTCCGAGACCGTCTTGCCCCGATACGTCACCTGGAGCGTCTCGCGATTGTAGCGGGCGCCCTTGCAGACGTCGCACGGTACGTAGACGTCGGGCAGGAAGTGCATCTCGATCTTGATCTGCCCGTCACCCTTGCACGCCTCGCAGCGTCCGCCGGTCACGTTGAACGAGAAGCGGCCCGGCGCGTAGCCGCGCGCCTTCGACTCGGGCGTCTGTGCGAAGAGCTGGCGGACGTCGTCCCAGATGCCGGTGTACGTCGCCGGGTTGGAGCGCGGCGTGCGGCCGATGGGGCTCTGGTCGATGTCGATGACCTTGTCCACGAGGTCGAGCCCGTCGATGCCCGCATGCGCACCCGGCCTGTGCCGTGCCCGGTGCAGCGTGTTCGCGAGCGCCGGCGCGAGAGTGTCCGACACGAGCGAGGACTTGCCGGAGCCCGAGACGCCGGTCACCGCCGTGAAGAGCCCGATGGGGATCGCCACGTCGAGGCCCTTCAGGTTGTGCTCGCTCGCTTCCCGCACCACGAGCGACCCGCGCTCGGCCGTCCGTCGCTCCTCCCGCAACGGGATGGACGTGGCGCCGGAGAGGTACTGCGCTGTGAGCGAAGCCTCGCACTTCAGCATCTCCTCGGGGGGCCCCGCGCACACGACCTCCCCGCCGTGCTCGCCCGCTCCCGGACCGAGGTCGAGCACCCAGTCGGCGGCGCGGATCGTCTCCTCGTCGTGCTCGACGACGAGGACGGTGTTGCCGACGTCCCGCAGCCGTTCGAGCGTGCCGATGAGCCGCGCGTTGTCGCGCTGGTGCAGACCGATGGAAGGTTCGTCGAGGATGTAGAGCACGCCCATGAGTCCCGACCCGATCTGGGTCGCCAGCCGGATGCGCTGCGCCTCGCCGCCCGACAGGGTCGAGGTGGGACGTTCGAGTGTCAGGTAGTCGAGTCCGACGTCGACGAGGAAGCGCAGCCGCTCCGAGATCTCCTTGACCACGCGCTCCGCGATGTGGGTCTCGCGCTCGTCGAGCTCGACCCCGTCGAAGAAGGCCAGGAGCGCCTTCGCCGTCATCTGCGTGAGCCGGTGGATGTCGCTGCCCCCGAAGGTGACCGCGAGGATCTCGGGCTTCAGGCGCGCCCCGCTGCACGAGGCGCACGGGATGACCGCCATGTAGCGCTCGAGCTTCTCCTTGCTTCCCTCCGACTCGGTCTCCGAGTGACGCCGCATGACCGTGTTGATCGCGCCCTCGTAGCGGGACTGCCACGTCGCCTCGCGACCGTCCCTGGTGACGTAGTTGACGGTCACGCGCTCGCCGCCCATGCCGTAGAGGAGCGCTTCCCGAGTCTCCTCGGGCATCTCGCGCCACGGCGTGTCCATGTCGTCGCCGAAGTGGTCCACGACCGCCTCGAGCAGCTGCGAGTAGTACGTGGCGTCCGAGCTGAAGGGGGCGACCGCGCCCTCGGAGAGCGTCAGGGCCTCGTCCGGCACCACGAGCGCGGGGTCGACCTCGAGCCTGCTGCCGAGTCCGGAGCACTCGGGGCACGCGCCGTAGGGGCTGTTGAACGAGAAGTCGCGCGGTGCCAGCTCGTCCATCGAGAAGCCGTGCTCCGGGCACGCGAGCGCCTGCGAGTACTCCTGCTCGTCCCCGTCGGCCTTCGCGATGAGCACGGTGCCGTCCGCGAGCCTGAGCGCCATCTCGACGCTCTCCACCAACCGGTTGCCCAGGCCTCGCTTCATCGAGAGCCTGTCCACGACCACCTCGATGTCGTGCCGGTACTTCTTGTCCAGCACGATGTCCTCGTCGAGCGAGCGCACGTCGCCGTCCACGCGGACGCGCGTGAACCCCTCCTTCTTCAGCTCCTGGAAGAGCTTGCCATACTCGCCCTTGCGGCCGCGCACGACCGGAGCGAGCACTTGGAACTTGACGCCGTCCTCCATCTCCATGATGCGGTCGACGATCTGCTGCGGCGTCTGGCGTTCGATGACCCGACCGCAGATGGGGCAGTGCGGGATGCCGACGCGAGCGAAGAGCAGCCGGAGGTAGTCGTAGATCTCGGTGACGGTCGCGACCGTCGAGCGGGGGTTGCGCGAGGTCGTCTTCTGATCGATCGAGACCGCAGGAGAGAGACCTTCAATATGGTCCACGTCCGGTTTCTGCATCTGCCCGAGGAACTGACGGGCGTACGCGGAGAGCGACTCGACGTAGCGCCGCTGCCCTTCCGCGTAGATCGTGTCGAACGCGAGCGAGGACTTCCCCGAGCCCGACAGCCCCGTGATGACCACGAGCTTGTCGCGCGGGATGTCGACGTCGATCCCCTTGAGGTTGTGCTCGCGGGCGCCGCGTATGGAGATGTGGTCGAGGGACACCGTCGGCCTCCATGCCGTCGTGCTGGCGTCCGGGCGTACCCGGTGCCGTGCCGGTCGCCCGAAGAGTATAGGACAGCGGCCGCCTGACGGCGCGAACTACCAGCACACGGGCTCGTTCACCGCCTCGAGAAGATCAACGCCGCCTCCACAGACTCGAGACACGAGCGCAACACGACCTCCGTAGTCTGCATCGAGCGGCCTCGGCCCCTCGAACGCGTGTCCGGGGCCGGCGAGAGACCGGCTCACGGGCTGGAGGAGAGGACCTGCAGCGCTGCATCGACGCGGTCGCAGACGCCGCTCGCACGGGCGAGGTCGGGACGGAAGCCGTCTAGCACAGCGGGCGCGAGTCCCCCCTCGTGCGACTGGGGTCTCAAGCACGCCCGCCCGTCGAGGACCCCCTGCTACTCGAGGACGTTCGAGAGGCACTCGAGGCCGCCGCATGCCGGTAGGACGGCGCACACGCGATCCGAGATCCACGTTGAAGGCCCTGAGCTGCAGTGACCTTGGTGTATCCTCGGTCTCATGACGCCTCAGATGCCGGGACGGCTCATAGCGGTGGAGGGACTCGACGGGTCGGGCAAGTCGACCCAGGTCTATCTGCTCAAGCGCTGGCTGGAACTGGCCGGCGTGAAGGTGTTCTTCTCCGAGTGGAACTCTTCGGTCCTGGTGAAGAAGGCGACTCGCAAGGGCAAGCGCAGGCACCTGCTGACGCCGAGCACGTTCTCCCTCATCCATGCCACGGACTTCGCGGACCGCTGGGAGCGGCAGATGCTGCCGCTCCTTCGGGCGGGCTACGTCGTGCTCGCGGACCGCTTCGTCTACACGGCGTTCGCTCGCGACGTCGTCAGAGGCTGCGATCCGGAGTGGGTCCGAGACATCTACGGGTTCGCTCGCCAGCCCGATATCACGTTCTACTTCCGCACGCCGCTCGACGTGGCCCTCGACCGCATACTGTCCGGCAGACCGCAGCTCAAGTACCACGAGGCGGGCATGGACCTGGGTCTGTCCGTCGACATCGTCGAGTCGTTCGAGATCTTCCAGAGCCTCATCTACGAGCAGTACGAGGACATGATCGGCGCGTACGACTTCACCGTCGTCGACGCCACGCTTCCTGCCGAGCGACAGCAGGAGCTCGTACGGGACCAGGTGACGGACTTGATCGACATCGACGCCTACAAGCGGAGGCCGAGGCGACTGTGAGGGCGAGCGAGCGGAGCTTCTACGGCACACCGCTTCCCGGCGTCGACCTCTCGACACTGACCGGCAAGCTCATCGTGATCGAGGGGGCCGACGGGTCCGGACGCTCCACGCAGCTCGCCATGCTCAAAGAGTGGCTCGACGGAGCCGGCTTCGCCTGCGTCGACGTGGGACTCGCCCGATCGACGCTCGTCGCCCGCGAACTCGAACGCGCGAAGGAAGGCAACGTCCTCGGTCGCTCGACGCTCTCGCTCTTCTACGCGACGGACTTCGCGGACCAGCTCGAGAACCGGACCATCCCGGCGCTCATGGCCGGCTTCATCGTACTCGCCGACCGCTACATCTATGCGCCGATGGTGCGCGACCTCGTGCGGGGCGCCGATCCCGAGTGGGTCCGGTCGATCTACTCGATCGGACTCGCGCCCGATCTCGTCTTCTACCTGCGCGTCTCGCCGCGGATCCTCGTCGAGCGGAACTTCCGCAAGAGTGTGGAGCTCGACTTCTGGGAGAGCGGGATGGATGTCGGGCTCTCCCGGGACCGGTTCGACTCCTTCATGCGCTACCAGACTCTCGTCCAGCGGCGTTTCAGGGATATGCAGGAGGACTACGGCTTCGTCACGGTGAACGCCAACCGGACCCCGCGCACCGTCAACCGAGAGATCAGGGTCGCGATCGAGCGGATGCTGCGAGAGGACGCGGACAGTGAGTCCGTGCCCGACGCCCTCTCGTACCGCCCGAGCCGGGGCCTCGTCGGCTAGCCCGCGATGGTAGCCCGCACGCGGTGGGAGCCCACGGTGTCCGACTGCTGGGATGAGACGGACCCCGCGCTGCCCACCTACCTGGCGCTCTCGGCGTCCGTCGACTGGTCGCGCGAGCACATGCGACAGGTGACGCGTATCGCCGCGGCGCTGTGGGACACCACACGAGATGTGCACCTGATGCGAGACGAAGACCGCCGCCTCCTGGCGCTCGCGGCCCTCGGCCACGACGTGGGCTATGCGGTCGGCGGCAGGAAGGGCCACCACAAGGCCGCCGAACGCGTGCTGCTCGATGTCCGCGCTCCAGGCCTCGGCGATGAGGAGAGGCGCACGGTCGCGGCGATCGCACGGTATCATCGAAGGGCCCTTCCCGATGAGGAGAAGCACACCAACTACGCCAGCCTCTCGCGGGAAGCACGACGCACGGTCGATTGGTGCGGCGGCCTGCTGCGGCTCGCCGACGGGCTCGACAGGGCCCACGACAGTGCCGTCGTGGCGGTGGCTGCTACCCTCGACGCCGACGTGCTGCACTTCGACATCGAGTGTTCGCTGTCGTGCGGGACGGACCTGGAGGGCAGTCGGAAGAAGACCGATCTCCTCGAGGCCGCATCGGGCCTCGAAGTGCGCGTCGAAAGCGGGCACGCGGTCCGATAGCCCGGCCGTGGAGCATGCGCTCATCGCCGACGGTACGCATGGAGACGACGATGGAAGAGAAGCCGAAGAGCCTTGGCCCCGAGACCCCCGCGGGCGACGCCGCCGCGGCGATCCTCCAGGCGAAGGCGCGCAAGATGTTCGCACTGGAGAAGGCCGCGGCCAGCGGCGCCGATGCGGACGCCGTGCACGACATGCGCGTCGCATCGCGCCGACTCCGGGCGTCGATGCAGATCTTCGAGCCTCTCTACCGGCGCAAGTCTTTCCGAAGATGGTACGGCATCGGTCGCGGCGTCACGAAGTCGCTCGGCAAGGTCAGGGACGCAGACGTCTTCATCGAGGCCTTTCGAAGACTCACCCGGAAGCGGAGCCTGACCGACGGTCAGCGGATCGCGATCGCGTACATCGTCGGTCACCGTCAGGGAGAGCGGATCAAGTACGTCGCCCGACTGAACAGACGCCTGGCGAAGATGGATCTCGCCGGCGCGCAGAAGGGCTTCTCCCGCTTCGCGAGCAAGCACCGGGAGTCTCCGTTCGTCTCGGCACCGCTGTCCGAGTTCGCACGCGATACGGTCCCGCAGCGTTTCGAGAGCGTGCTGGGCTACCTTCCGGCCGCGCTCGTCCCCGAGAACTCGGAAGCGCAGCACGCGATGCGGATCGAGTTCAAACAGCTGCGATACGCGATAGAGACACTCTCACCGTGCTTCGACGGTGACGTGGATGAGGTCATTGCGCTGACGAAGGAGTTCCAGGACGCGCTCGGGGACCTGCACGACTACGACGTGTTCATCGAAACCGTGCGCACCATCAGGGAGTCGTCCGATGCCCGGGCAGCCGGGGTGGACGACGCCCACCTCGAAGAAGTGCTCCAGCTGCTGCAGACGGAACGCGACAAGCGCTTCAAACACTTCCGCTTCCTGATCCGCCGGAACGGCCAGAGGATGCTCCGCTCCCTCATCCTCGGCTCCCTCGCGCGTGGACCGGAGGAACAGTGGCCGATCGCCGAGGAGTCCAGCGAGGCAGCAGGGGTCGCGATCGTCGCCCGGGTCGAACCAGCGACAGACATCGCCGAGCCCCGGGCCAACGTGGGACAGCCGGCTGTCGAGACCCCGGACGCCGAAGACGTCCAGGGCGGGGTCGAACCCGTCGAGCCTGCGGCCGCCACTGTGGGGCGTGAGATCGTGCAGCACGAGGCCGAGGTCGGGGACGTCTCGGAGACTCCGGTCGAGCGCGTCGACATGCCCATCCCCGAGGAGTCCACCGCGTTCGGGCCATCGCGCCGCTCCGAGCAGCCCGCCGAGTCGCCGTGACGAGGCTCGCCGTCATCGACGTCGGGTCGAACTCCGTGCGCTTCATCGTCACGAGCGTGGACGAGGACGGACACCACCGGACGATAGACGACGAACGCGCCCAGACCCGCCTCGGCGAGGGGCTCGCGACCACAGGTGCGCTCTCACATGAAGCGATGGACCGCACGGCCGAGGCGCTCTCACGCATGCTCAGGATCGCCGCCAACCATCAGGTCGACCGGGTGCGCGCGGTCGCGACGGCGGCGGTCCGTCGCGCGTCGAACGGCGAGGGATTCGTGGAGCGGATGCACCGGGAGCTCGGCCTCGACATCGAGGTGCTCTCGGCTCACGAAGAAGGCCGGCTCGTCTTCCTGGGCGTCGCACACAACTTCGAGCTCGACGGACGTGTCGCCGCGCTCGACATCGGCGGCGGCTCGATCGAGTTCGTGAGGGGCGCGGGTCGCGAGATCGAATCGATCGCGTCGCTGCCCGAAGGGGTCGTCACGCTCAAGGAGCGGCTTGCCGAGGACCCGCCGTCTCGCAGAGAGCTCAAGACGCTCCGGAAGCACGTGCGCACGATGCTGAGTGACGCGGTCCCGGACACGTCGCCCGTATCCGCGCTCGTAGGCTCCGGCGGCACCGTCACCTCGCTCGGAGCCATGAGCTGCGCGGTCCGCGGCATCAAGTACGAGAACCTGCAGGGCCTGGAGGTCCCCCTGTCCGACGTGGTCCACTTCACGTCTCTGCTCCGAGACCGCTCCCTCGAAGCCCGGATGAAGGTCCCTGGGCTCCCGAAGTACCGCGCGGACATCATCCTCCCGGGGCTCGTCGTGGTCCGCGAGGCGATGGAGCTCCTGGGGTCGAACCACATCGTCGTCAACACCAAGGGCATACGTGAAGGCATCATCCTCGATACGCTCGCGCCATCACGGCAGAAGGTCTCCGCACGGGACCGCCGCAGGGCGGCCCTGCAGTTCGCCGAGCGCCTGCAGTTCGAGAGCAAACATTCGCGCCACGTGGCGAACACCGCCGTCTCGATCTGGGAGCAGACCGATCCGTCGACTCGCGTCCTGACGAACGAGCGACAGCTGCTGGAGATCGCGGGCATCCTGCACGACGTCGGCTACTTCATCGCGTACGAACGGCATCACATGCACAGCGAGCACCTCATCCGTCACGCCGACCTCCCGGGCCTCACGCCGAGGGAGCTCCGCCTCGTGGCCGCGATCGCCCGCTACCACCGCGGTGCGCTCCCGAAGCGCAAGCACGAGAGCTACGGCGACCTCACGGAGGAGGACCGCGAGGTCGTGCGCCGGCTCGCCGGGATCCTCCGGCTCGCCGACGGACTCGATCGCGGGAGGATGCAACGAGTCAAGAGTGTCGTCCTCGACTGGGACGACGGGAGCTGCCTGCTCAAGCTCCAGGGCACCGATCTGAGCGTGGAGGCGCACGGTGGTCTCGACAAGGGACTGCTCTTCGAGAAGGCGTATCATACGAGGTTGAGCATCGAATCGGGCGGCAGGATCGACTCGCGCGAGCGAGATCCCGCCGCCTGACGCGCTAGGAGGTCGCATGAAGCTCGATTCCCTCGACATGAAGAAGAA
>JAUVQN010000144.1 GCA_030598125.1 Coriobacteriia bacterium
CCGCATGAACTTCTGGAAGAGGTAGTTGTCCTCGTTCGTGCACTTCGCCGAGGCCAGTCCCGCGACCGAGTCCGGGCCGTGCTCGTCTCGAGCCGCGGAGAGCCCCGCCGCGACGCGCTCGAGGGCCTCTTCCCAGGTGGCGGGCTTGAGCTCACCGTCTTCACGGACGAGCGGGGTCGTGAGGCGGTCGGGGTGGTTCGCGAACGAATAGCCGTAGCGTCCCTTCGCGCAGAGGTTGCCGCCGTTGACGCCGCGGTCGAGCGGAGCGCTGGCGCCGACGATGACGCCGTCCTTCACGCGGAAGTCGATCGTACAGCCCACTCCGCAGTACCCGCACGTGGTCTCCACGGTCTCGAGCTCCCACGGCCGGCCCTTGAAGCGGCTCGTCCTGTCCATCAGCGCGCCGACGGGGCACGTGGACACGCACTGGCCGCAGAACTCGCAGCCGGCGTTCAGGAGCGACCGCTCATACGGCGTGTCCGGCAGCATGTCGAAGCCGCGGTTCACGAACCCGTAGACGTCGTTGCCCTGCACCTCGGCGCAGATCCGCACGCACCGGCCGCACTGGATGCACCGCCCGTAGTCGCGCTCGATGAGCGGGTTGGGATCGTCGTGTCCGACCGCGTGCGGCTCTCCCCCGAACGGCGATTCCTCGATGCCCATCTCGTACGCGATGTCCTGCAACGCGCACGTGCCGGTGCGGTCGCACGTCACGCAGTCGAGCTTGTGGTCCGACAGCAGCAGCTCGATGACGGTGCGCCGAAGGCGATCCAGATCCTCGCTCTTCGTGGTGACGACCATCCCGTCGGCCGCCGCCGTCGTGCACGAGGTGGGGAAGCCGCGCACGCCCTCGATCTCGACGACGCAGAGCCTGCAAGCTCCCCAGGGTTCGAGCCGAGGGTCTTGGCAGAGCGAGGGGACGTGGACGCCGTGCTCGCGACAGACCTCCAGCACGGTCTGGCCCTGACGGGCGTCGACGGGGCGGCCGTCGACGACGATGCCGAAGGTGGCCGCCTCGTTCCGAGGACCCCGCGTGGAGCCCTGTGCTCCCGCTACTCCCATCCACGCTCCTTGCGGCGGGCCCGGACCTCTCCCTCGACGAGGACCACGTCGATCGCCTCCTTCACGAAGGCGGCGATGTCCGAGACCGAGACGATGCCCACGGGCCTGCCGTCCTTGACGACCGGCAGGCGCCGCAACGCGAGCTCGCGCTGCAGGCGCATGGCCTGCAGCAGGTCCATGTCGTACTCGAGCGGGACGAACTCGGTGAACATGATCTCGCCGACGAGCACGTCGTTGGGATCCGAGCCGTCCGCGACGACGCTGTGCGTGATCTGGCGGTCCGTCACGATTCCCAGGAGCTGGTCGCCGTCCGTCACGAGCACGGAGCCGATCTTCTCGTCGCGCATCTTCCTGGCCGCGGCCGTGACGGTGACGTCCGTCGGCACGGACACGACGCCCTCGGTCATGATGTCGCTGACCTGCATGTTCTCGGCTACCTCCCGATGTCGCCCCGCATGCGTCCTCGCACGTCCCACGCCTGCCCGGCGTGCCGCTCCTAGCTCTTGGAGATCGCGTCGAACGGACAGTGCTCCTCGCACTGCCCGCACTTGATGCAGCGTTCTGCGACGATGAAGTGGGTCTCTTTGACCGTGCCCGTGATGGCGCCCACCGGGCAGTGCTTCTTGCAGACCGCGCAGCCCTTGCAGAGTTCCTCGTCGATCACGTACGTCGCGAGGGCGGCGCAGGCGCCGGCGCGGCAATGCCCCTGCCCGATGTGCTCCTCGTACTCGTGGCGGAAGTACTCGAGCGTGGTGAGCACGGGGTTGGGTGCGGTCTGTCCGAGACCGCAGAGCGAGGCGCGCTTCACGTCCTGCGCGAGGCACTCGAGCTTGTCGATGTCGCCGTCCTCGCCCTCGCCCTCGGTGATGCGCGTGACGATCTCGAGCATCCGTTTCGTGCCGATGCGGCAGGGCACGCACTTCCCGCACGACTCCTCCTGCGTGAACGAGAGGAAGAAGCGCGCGAGGTCGACCATGCACGTCGTCTCGTCCACCACGACGATGCCGCCGGAGCCGACGATCGCACCGACCTCGGCGAGCGTGTCGTACGCGATGGGCGTGTCGAACAGCTCGAGGGGGAGGCAGCCCCCGGACGGTCCGCCGATCTGCACCGCCTTGCACTCGCGGCCCTCGGCGCACCCTTCGCCGATCCCGAACACGAGCTCGCGCACGGTCATCCCCATCGGCACTTCCACGAGGCCGCTGTTCTTCACGCGCCCCGTGAGCGCGAACACCTTCGTGCCCTTGCTCTCGCTCCCGCCGACGGACGCGTACGCGTCGGCGCCGTTGACCATGATCCAGCCGACGTTGGCCAGCGTCTCCACGTTGTTGATGCAGGTGGGGCGCCCCCACAGTCCGGACGTCGAAGGGAACGGCGGCCGGACCCGGGGCATACCGCGACGCCCCTCGATCGATGCGATGAGCGCGGTCTCCTCTCCGCAGACGAACGCTCCGGCGCCCTCCTTGACCGCGAGCGAGAGCGAGAAGCCGGAGCCGAGGATGTCCTCTCCGAGGAAGCCGTGTTCCTCGGCCTGAGAGATCGCGATGCGGAGCCTCTTCACGGCCAGCGGGTACTCGGCGCGCACGTACACGTAGCCGCGCTGCGCGCCGATGGCGTACGCGGCGATCGCCATCCCCTCGAGCACGCTGTGGGGGTCTCCTTCGATGACGCTGCGGTCCATGAAGGCTCCGGGATCGCCCTCGTCGGCGTTGCAGATCACGTACTTGGTGTCGCCGTCCACCTCGCGGGTGAGCCGCCACTTCGTCGCGGTGGGGAATCCCGCTCCGCCCCGGCCGCGGAGGCCGGAGGTCTCGAGCTCGCCGATCACCTGCTCGGGCGAGAGATCCTCGAGGACACGGCGGAGGCCGTCGTACGCACCTCGTGCGAGCGCGTCGTCGATGTCCTCGGGATCGACGAGCCCGCAGTTGCGCAGCACGATGCGCCGCTGGCTCGCGTTGAAGGGCACGTCCTTGTACGCGAGGATCGGCTCCGCCTCCTCCGAGCTCCTGTAGAGGTACTCGGTGACGTAGGAGCCGTCCTCGGCGAGCCTCTCCACGATCCTCGCGGCCATCTTCTCGTCGACGCTCGGGTAGAAGACGCCGTCCGGTGCGATCACGACGACGGGTCCTCGCTCGCAGA
>JAUVQN010000021.1 GCA_030598125.1 Coriobacteriia bacterium
AGCGCCAATGCACAGCCCGCTGATGGAGCCGCCGCCGCGGCGGACTGCTCGGGCGGGGAGTGCGCGGTCCCGGCAGGCACGCCGGCCGTGACCGGTGGCGAGTGCGCTCCGGAGGGCGGCGGCGAGTGTGCGGTAGGTGCGCCGAAAGCGGCCGATCCGGCGGCTGGCGGGTCCTCGGGCTGCGCGGACTGCGAGTAGCGCGAGGAGGCGATAGACGTGCCCGAGGAGGGTGAAGAGCTCTCCAAGGCCACTCTGGGCGTCACGGGGATGACGTGCGCGTCGTGTGCGGCCGTCATCGAGAAGACGCTCGATCGGACTGAGGGCGTCGACGGCGCCGCGGTCAACCTCGCGTCGGAACGGCTCACGGTCACCTTCGACTCGCGTGAGATCGACGTCGACTCGATCGTCCGCGCGGTCGAGGACGTCGGCTACGGCGCGACCGAGCTCGACGGCACGGGCGCACGGCCGGACGAGCAGGAGTCGCCGCACGGGCGCGTGACGCTCGCGATCATGGGCATGACGTGCGCGGCGTGCGCGCAGGTCGTCGAGCGTTCGCTGGACAAGCTGGACGGCGTCGATTCGACAGCGGTCAACCTCGGCAACGAGACGGCCACGGTGGAATTCGACCCCACCGAAGTCGGCATCGACGACCTCATCGGCGCCGTCCGCTCCGCCGGCTACGATGCGGCGGTACGTCCCGAGCGCGTCCCGGGGATGGATCTCGCCCACGACGAGCAAGCCGTCGCACAGGAGGCCTACCTCAAGCAGCAGCGGCATCTACTGATCTTCTCCGCGGTGCTCTCGCTCCCGATCCTCTTGCTCGCGATGGTGCCGCCGTTCATGGGGATGTTCCCCGAGCAGCAGACGCAGTACCTCATGTTCGCCCTCGCGACGCCCGTGCAGTTCATCGCAGGACGGCAGTTCTACCGGGGCGCGTGGGCGGCACTCAAGCAGCGCACCGGCAACATGGACACGCTGATCGCGGTCGGCACGTCCGCGGCGTACTTCTACAGCGTGGCGGCCACGTTCCTCATCGCGGATGCAGGGGGTGTCTACTACGAGACGTCCGTGCTCCTCATCACCTTCGTCCTCTTCGGCAAGCTGCTCGAAGCGCGCGCGAAGGGTCGCACGTCGGACGCCGTCCGCAGGCTCGTCGGCCTCGCGCCCCAGACCGCGCGTGTCGTGCGCGGGGGCGAGGAGCTCGACGTGGACGTGGCCGAAGTGGTCGTGGGCGACACGGTGATCGTCCGCCCCGGCGAGAAGGTGCCCGTCGACGGCATCGTGCTGTGGGGCCACTCGTCGGTAGACGAGTCCATGCTCACGGGCGAGCCGATCCCGGTGGAGAAGACGTCGGGCGACACCGTCGTCGGAGCGACACTCAACAAGACGGGCGCATTCACCATGCGGGCGACGGGCGTGGGCGCGGACACCGCGCTCGCACGCATCGTCCGGATGGTCGAGGAGGCACAGGGGACGAAGGCGCCGGTCCAGCGCTTCGCCGACCGGGTGAGCGCCGTCTTCGTGCCGATCGTGCTCGTGATCGCACTCGTGACGTTCCTCGTGTGGCTGCTGATCGTGCCGCAGTTCGTCTCGGAGAGCTTCTACGCCGACATCACGCCTTTCGTGAAGGCCCTGCTGACCGCCACGTCCGTGCTTGTCATCGCATGTCCGTGTGCGCTCGGGCTCGCGACGCCCACGGCCATCATGGTGGGCACCGGCATCGGCGCGGAGCGGGGCGTGCTCATCCGCAGCGGCGAGTCGCTCGAGACGGCGTACCGGCTCGACGCGGTCGTCTTCGACAAGACGGGCACGATGACGCACGGGAAGCCCGAGGTCACGGAGATCGAGGGAAGCGTCCCGACCGAGCGACTGCTGCGATTCGCGGCGGCGATCGAGCGCACGAGCGAGCATCCGCTGGCGGAGGCCATCGTGGGCCGGGCGCGTTTCGACGGCGTCGAGATCCCGGAGGCGGGGTCGTTCGAGGCGGTACCGGGACGAGGCGTGCGAGGCCGTGTCGACGGCGCCACGATCCTCCTCGGCAACCGGGCGCTCATGGCCGAGGAAGGCGTGGACGCGGACGCCTTCGAAGAGCGCGTCACGGCGCTCGAGCACGAGGGGCGGACCGTCATGCTCCTCGCGGTGGACGACGAGGCGGTCGGCCTCGTCGCCGTGGCGGACACCCTGAAGGACGGCTCCAAGGAAGCGGTGGAAGCGCTCGAGGGTCAGGGCCTGGAGGTCTACCTTCTCACCGGCGACAACCGTCGTACGGCGGCGGCGGTCGCGGAGAAGCTCGGTATCGGCGACGAGCACGTCATCGCCGAGGTGCTGCCCGAGCACAAGGCCGACACGATCGTCGAGTTGCAGGAGCGAGGTCTCAAGGTCGCCATGGTGGGGGACGGCATCAACGACACACCGGCGCTCGCGCAGGCCGACGTCGGTATCGCGATGGGGGCAGGCACCGATGTGGCCGTCGAGACCGGGGACATCGTGCTCATACGTGACGATCCTCGCGACGTCGTCGTCGCGATCGAGCTCTCGGCCGCCACCATGCGCAAGATCCACGGCAACTTCGTGTGGGCGCTCGCGTACAATTCCCTCGGTATCCCGATCGCGGCGCTCGGACTCCTGAGGCCCGAGATCGCGGGTGCGGCGATGGCGCTCTCCTCGGTGAGCGTCGTCACGAACTCGCTCCTTCTGAAACGCTTCAAGCCCAGCATCTGAGGGCCGCGACGGGTCGTGCGCCGGGGGACTCGGACGGGAGGTCTTCCAGAGATGGGGAGTATGGACGAGCGATACCCCGCTGGGTATAATTCCGCCCGGAACAAGACGACCGGCTCGAGGAGGGATGCGTGGAGATAGGCGGAGGGATCACCGATTTCGCTATCGCGTTCTTCGCCGGCGTGGTGTCGTTCCTATCGCCATGCGTGCTCCCGTTGCTGCCCGGCTACCTGTCCTTCATCACGGGCATCGCCCCTAAGGAGCTGAAGGAGGGCGAGCGCAAGACGAGTCAGGTGCTCGTGCCGAGCCTTCTGTTCGTGGCGGGCTTCACCGTCGTCTTCGTCGCGCTCGGCGCGGCCGTCTCGGCGCTCGGTGGCGTGCTGATGCCCGTGTTCGACGTCGTCCAGCGCGTACTCGGCATCTTCGTGTTCGCGATGGGCTTCCTGATGCTCGGCATCATCAAGGTGCCGTGGCTCTACGGCGAGGCACGCTTCGAGATGGGGAAGGCTCGGACCTTCGGCAGCGTGGCGGCGTTCGTGATGGGCATGGCGTTCGCGTTCGGGTGGACTCCGTGCGTCGGACCCATCCTCGCATCGATCCTCGCGCTCGGCATGCAGTCCGGCGAGGTCGGACGGGGAGCTCTGCTCCTCGCGTTCTACTCACTCGGCCTCGGGTTGCCTTTCGTGCTCTTCGCCCTGCTGCTGGGCAGGCTCGGTGGTGTCCTCGACTGGCTGAACCGCCATGCGTTGGTGGTCAACCGTATCGCCGGCGTGTTCCTCATGATTGTCGGCGCCCTCATCTTCTTCGACCAGCTCGGCACGGTGTCGAGCTGGTTCCTCCGCTACCTCCCCTCGATCGAGTTGCTGTAGCGGCGACGGCGCCGTCAGCGTGCTCGTCGCTCGTGGCTCGAGCTCACTCTCGCTCCTGGCGTCGCTACGTCGCGTGACCTAGGATGGAGGCGCCGCCCTGTCCTCGAGCCTCCTACCGGGAATGTCGTGTCGAACCGACGCCGAACGTCGAAGAGCCTTGCTGCCCGTATGAGCCTCGTGACCTTCCTCCTCGTCCTCGTGGCGGGGCTCATGGGGGCCACGCTCGCGCTCGTCGGCGTATACGGGCTCGCCCGCCAGGCGACGCTCGCCCGCATCGAAGGCTTCCGCGACATCCTCGCGGAGGACATCGCCACCCGGTTCCTCATCGCCGATCAGGTCGTGGATACCATCGTCTCGGCCGAAGTGGTCCTCTCCGGCGATCTGGACGCCACACGGCAGACGATCTACCGCTTCGCGAGCAGCAACGCCGAGTACTTCGACGTCATCGTGCTCGCGGACGGGTCGGGCGAAGTGATCTCCGCCGCGCCCGCGGTGCAGTCGCCAGCCGACGTCTCGGGTGAGGTCTACTTCCGGCCGGACCTGGCCGGCGAAGAGGCCACGTTCGTGTGGGATCACGACGAGGACGCCGGCGGCGTGGGGCGCGTATGGATCCTGCACGAGGTCTTCCAGGACGAGGGCGAACCGCTCGTGCTCATGGCCCGGCTGCGGACCGGCTTCTTGGAGCTGCTCCTCAACGATGTGGCCGCCGCCGAGGACCAGCGCGCCACCCTGGTGCTCGATTCGGAGGGCGAGCCGCTCGTCACCGGCATCGGCAGTCCGGAACTCGACCCGGACAGCTTCGAGCTCGAGGCGGACGAGAACGAGCCGAGCGAGGGAGCTGTAACCGCCGCAGGACCCGTCGTGGGCGGGATGTTCGGCCACTACGAGACCGTCGACGCGGGCGATCTCGGGTGGACCGTCGCGGTCCTCGAGCCCGAGTCGGTCGCGTTCGCCGAAACCCGGGCCGCGCTCCTGCCGGCCGCCGTCGCCGCGCTCGTCGCCGTCCTCGTCGCTACCTTGCTGGCGAGGCTCTTCGGCCGAAGGCTCGTGGCGCCCTTGCGGGTGGTGGAGTCCCGGGCCCAGGAGGTCGCGTCGGGCGCCTACATCCAGCCTATCGAGATGGACCGGGACGATGAGGTGGGGCGCCTCGCGGACGCCTTCAACCTCATGGCGCTCCGCCTGAACTCGCTGCAGGACCTCTCCCAGCTGCTGGCGAGCGCGTCCGAACTCGATCAGGTACTCGACGGCATCCTCTCCGCGATGGAGCACATCCTCAAGACAGGTCGGACGGCCGTCTTCCTCCTGGACCAAGAGGGTGGCACGTTGACGCTCGCGAGAGCGAGCGGCGCGCGCGAGCCGCATCCTCGCCTGAGTATCCCGGTAGACGGCACGTCCTGGGTGAGCCAGTCGTTCCGGTCGGGCAAGCCCATGTCGTTCATCGCGCAGAGCGACTCGGGAGCAGTGGATCCAGCGCTGGAGCTCTTCGGCGATGAAGAGGTCAGTTCCGGGCTCGTGGTGCCACTCACCATCGGGAGGCTGCCCGTGGGGGTCGCGCTCGCGCTCTCCGGCGAGCGGCGCATGTTCACGGAAGCCGAGATGGAGATGGCGCGGACGTTCTCTGCCCAGGCGGCGGTCGCGGTGCAGAACTCGCGACTCTTCGAGGAGGAACACGACTCGAGGACAGAGGCGGAGGCGTTGCGCGAGATGGCGGAGCTCTTGGCGCTGCCGCTCGGGCTCGAGGAGACGCTCATGCGTGTGGGGCGCATCGCCGCGGAGATCCTGGAGACGTCCGACAGCTACGTGGCGATGAGCGACCGCGAGCGAGAGGACCTGCTGATGCCGCTCTCCGCGGATGCGTCGGTCGACGACGCGTACCTGCAGACTCGTGAGAAGGCGGCGAAGCTGGCGGGTGCGAGCCTCGGCGAGCCGGTCGTGATCGGCGATATCGAGTCGTTCAACGCCCTCGCCAGGATCGCGCGGGACCGCGGCTTCGTCTCGCTCATCATGATCCCGATGCTCGAGGGTGAGCGGCTGCGGGGCGTGCTCGTGCTCGAGTGCACGGACCCGCGCAGAGCGTATCCTCCCCGACAGCTCGAGCTCGCGAAGGCCACCGGGAGGACGGTCTCTGTCGCTCTCGAGAGCGCGAGCCTCTTCCAGCAGGCCAGACGCAGGTCCGAGAATCTCGAGACGGTCTTCCGCATCAGCCAGGCGGTGAGCTCGTCGCTCCAGTCCACCGTGGTGCTGAACCGCGTGCTCGACGTCGTGCAGAAGCTGCTTCCCGCCGACGCGGTCGAGCTCATGCAGTACGACGGGCAGCGCAAGCGCATCTCCACCGCGATGGCTCGCGGCATCGGCGACCGACGGCTCCTGCACGTGTCGGTGGAGCCGGGCGAGGACATCCCGGGACGCGTGTTCGAAGCCAAGGAGCCGGTGCGCCTCGACGAGGTAGCCGCCGTGGACACGCCTATCACGAGACTCGTGTCCGACAACGGATTCCGGTCCTGGCTGTGCGCGCCGCTCCTGGCGCGCGGCCGCAGCATCGGCGTCCTGAACGCCTTCTCCGAGGAGTCTCACGCTTTCACGGAAGAGGACACGGAGCTAATCGCCACGTTCGCCTCGCAGAGCGCGCTCGCGCTGGACACCGCGGAGCTCTTCGGGCGAGAGCACGCCATCGCCTCTGTGCTGCAGTCGAGTATCGTGCCGGAATCGCTGCCGAAGATACACTGGCTCTCCATGAGCAGCCTGTACCAGCCGGCGGGCGCCGATTCGGAGATCGGCGGTGACTACTACGATGTCTTCGAAGCGCCCGACGGGCGGGTCGTACTCGTCATCGGTGATGTCGCCGGCAAGGGTGTCCTGGCGGCGACGAAGACGTCGATGATCAAGTACACGCTGCGTGGCCTCGTGTCGGCCGGCCTGCAGCCGGCGACGACACTCGAAGAGCTCAACGCGAGTGTCACCGAGAGCGGGGACGTGGGGGACATCGTCACCGTATGGTGCGGCTACCTCGATCCCGAGACCGGTCGCCTGTCCTATGCGAGCGGCGGGCACCCGCCGGTCTTCATCCGGCACGCGCCTAGGGGCGATACCGAGGGTCTCGAGCCTACCGGCCCGGTGCTCGGCGCGATCGTGGATGCGGAGTATGAGGAGCGCGTCGTGGACCTGGACGACGGCGCCACGGTCCTCCTCTACACCGACGGTGTCACCGAGGCACGACGGGAGGGCGCGCTCTTCGGCGAGGAGCGTGTCAAGGAGGCGCTCGCGCCCGGCGGCACGCCCGACGAGATCATACGGCGGCTCGTCGAGGACGTGAGCAGCTACGCCGGAGGCATCCTCAGGGACGACGTCGCGATCGTCGCGGTCACGTTCAGGCCCCCGGCTGCCGATGGACCTCATGAGGAAGCGGCCGTTTCGGAAGCGGTGCGCGAGGGGTAGTAACCCCTCTGATGCCCTGCCGCTACCGTTGGGGAAGACGATGATGGATCTCGAGCTGGAGCGTGACGACCGCACCGAGGCGTGCATCGTGCGCCTGACGGGCGAGATGGACATCGCGACGGTGCCCGACATCCAGGACGCGCTGGAGGGCGCGATCGATACGGGGTGCCGGCAGGCCGTCCTCGACCTCGCGGGGGTCACCTACATCGACAGCAGCGCGCTGGGGCTGCTCGTCTGGCTCGATCACGAGCTGGCGCCGCACGAGGGCAGGGTGGTCATGGTGGGCGCCAACGCGGATGTCTCGCGCATCCTGGAGCTCTCCGGTCTCATCGGTGTCGCTCCGACGATCTCCACGCGCGAATCGGTGCGCTCCGCGCTCGCGGGACTCGAGCCGTACACGGGGGCGAGCGAGCTGTTGTGGACCGAGTCCATCATACTTGCCGCGAACCCCGAAGCGCTGGCCGGCGTCCGCTCGAAGGTCTGCGAGGTGCTCGAACAGGTCGAGCTCTCAGAAGCGGCCCGCTTCGACGTCAAGGTCGCCGTGGGGGAGGCGGTCGCGAATGCCGTGCGGCACGGCTCGCCCGGTGGCGAGGAGGACGAGGTACGCGTCGACGTCTCGGGGTACGACGACCGGGTGGTCATCGAGGTGCGGGATCGCGGCCGGGGCTTCGACGGCGGCGAGGCGCTGACGGGGGATGACCTCTTCGCGCCCGACGGCAGGGGACTCATCTTCATGCGGGCGCTCATGGACGAGGTCGACTTCGACAGTGACGCGGAGAGTGGCGGCGCGGTCGTCCGGCTCGTCAAGCGGCTCTGCGTTCGCAGGAACCGGAACGCGAAGAGCGCGTAGCGCGTGGTGACGCATACCTCGCACGGTACTGCGCCGTGCGTGGTGTGGCGTAGACTCGGGTGGACCGAGTGAGGGGGAGGCAACGTGCAACTCGATGACGCGATCAGAGGCCGCAGGTCGGTGCGTCTGTTCAGGGACGAACCGGTCGATCCACAGGTCGTTCGCGAGCTCATCGAGTTCGCGGTCGACGCACCCTCGTCTCACAACGCGCAGCCCTGGCACTTCTACGTCGCGACGGGCGAGATCAGGGACCGCGCGTGCGAGATCCTGAGCCAGACCACGCTCTACTACGAGGAGTACCTGGAGTCGTTGCCCGATGAGCAGGCCGAGACCACGATCGCGTTCTTGGCGTCGCTCGGCGACGCTCCCGTGATCATCGCGGTCACGCTGCCCTCGAACGACGAGCCGCTCGACCAGATCAACGCGTGCATGGCAGTGGGTGGCGCCATCCAGAACCTCCAGCTCGCCGTGTACGAGCGCGGGCTGGGATGCTGCAACATCACGTTCTCGTTCTGGGTCCGCGACGAGCTGTCGGAGCTCTTGGGCGTGGCCGAGGACCGGGAGATCGTCTCGCTCGTCGTCCTGGGCGTGCCGGCGGAGACCCCCCAGGACCGGGGCCGCGACACGGACGTCGTCACGTTCCTCGACTAGGCCGCCGATGCCCGAGGCGGTCTTCTTCGACGTAGGCAACACACTCCTCTACCCGCACCCGAGCGTGTCGCAGGTCGTCCTCGAGGTGCTCGAGGAGGCCGGGCACGTGCGGGACCTCGACGCGATCGACGAGCTCATGCCGTTGGTGGACGAGTACTACGAGGACCGCTACCGGGCCGACGACACCTTCTGGACGGATTCGGAAGAGACCTCGGCTGTCTGGGTGGGCATGTACGCCATACTCTGCCGTCGTCTCGGGATCGAGGAGGAGGAGGCGGAGGGTCTCGCGCAGGCTGTGTACGACGAGTTCGGTCTCGCGGAGCGGTGGCGAGCCTACGATGACGTGACGGCCGCCCTCGACAGGCTCGCGGCACACGGCATCAAGATCGGCGTCATCTCGAACTGGGACCGCAGACTGCGGCAGCTCTTGGTCGAGCTCGGCCTGCACGAGCGCGTGGGCGCCGTGATATCCTCGGCGATGGTCGGCCTGCACAAGCCCGATCCGCGCATCTTCGAGTTCGGGTGCGACCGGCTCGGGGTGATCCCGCAGGCCGCGGCCCATGTCGGTGACCACTACTACGCCGACGTGCTCGGGGCCCGCGTGGCCGGTATGACGCCGGTGCTGATCGACCGACGCGGGTGGGCCACGCCCGACGGCGTCGACGTGATCGCCTCGCTCGACGAGCTCGACGCGGTGCTGGGTCTCGAGTGAGGGCGCCGCAGACGAGCAGGGGGCTCGCAAGTGAACAAGACGATCGGCTGGGTCACGCTCGCCGCCGCCCTCGTGGCGGCACTGGCGCTCGCGGCAGGAGCCTACCTTCTCGCCGACTTCGCCTGGAACCAGGTCGCGGAGTACGAGAGTCCCTACATCGCCAACGAGCTGCCGCCCCCCTCGGCGGGCCCGGTGATCTCCGAGCGCGTGGTCCTCGTGATCGTCGACGGTCTCACCGAAGAGACCTCGGAGTCGATGGCCTCCTTCGAGAGCCTCCGCGAGTACGGAGCCTCGCTCACCGCCATCACCGGCCAGCCATCGCTGTCGTATCCCGGCTGGACGACGCTGCTGTCCGGTGCGCCCCAGCATGTCTCGGGCGTCACCACGAACTGGTGGGAGGGTCTGGTCGGCGTCGAGACGCTGATCGACACGGCGATCGCCGCCCGCCGCGGCGTGGTGGTCGTCGGATCGGATTCGATGGAGGAGCTCTACGGCGCCGAGCGCGCCGATGGTGTCTTCCTGAAGGACTGGCACGCGGAGGGTGACGACGGCTACCGGAGCGGCGAGCTCGTGCTGGCGACGATCGACCTCGTGGAAGCACACGCGCCGGGGCTCGTGATCCTGCACCTGCCCGACCTCGACGACGCGGGTCACGCGGAAGGGGCCGCGTCCGAGCGCTACGCCGACACCGCCGCTCGCATCGATGCGGACCTGCTCGGGCTCGTCGACGCGCTGCAGGATGGGGAGACGACGTTCGTGTTCACTTCCGACCACGGCCACATCGCGACCGGCGGGCACGGCGGCTGGGAGGACGAGGCTGTGCGCACGCCGCTCGTGATCTCCGGCGGCGAGGTCGCGTTCGGCTCTGGAGACGTGGACCAGGCCGACGTCGCGCCGACCGTGGCGGTGCTCGCCGGCATCCCCGTTCCGCGTCACGCACTCGGAGAGGCGCTCCCGTCCGTCGTGGCGAGCTCGAGCGCGCAGGCCCCGGAGTCCGCTCGCATGCAGCGGGCCGTCTTCGTGGCGAGCTATGCGGAGACGCTGGGCGAGGAGGCCCCTTCGGTCGTGGAGCTCGCGCAGATGGACGGCGAGGAGGTCGCCGAGGCGATCGCGGACGTCGAGGACTCACGACTCGCGGCCGACCGCAGGTCGCGTGTGTGGATGGCGCTCGGCGCGGCCCTGCTCGCGATCCTCATCCTCGTCGCCATCGGGCTCATCTCGTGGCGCGCGCTCGCTGCTGCAGGTGCCGGCGCACTCGCGTACTACGTCTTCTACAACGGGCTCTTCTTCCTGGCGCACGGGTATCGCTGGTCACTCTCGGCCTTCAACGACGAGGCGCTCCTGCAGACGTTCTTCAACGTGCGGCTGGCGGAAGCGGCCGTCTCGGGCCTGGTCGCGGCGCTCGTGGCAGGGATCGTCTACCCGTACCTCAGGAAGGAGCCGAAGGGCCCTCAGGGCGAGTTCCTGCCGCGCTGGCTCGCGCTCGGCGCCATGACCGTGCTCGTCGTGCAGGCGACGCTCGTGCTGCAGGGCGCGTGGTTCGTGTGGGCGTGGGGCGTCGAGGTGACGTGGATCCTTCCCGATCTCATGTGGGGCTTCAAGTTCGACCTCGACCTCATCCAGATGACGGCGCTTGGTGCGGCCGCCGTGCTCGCGCCCCTGCTCACGTGGCTCGCGGGGCGGTACCATCCAAGAGTGCGGGCGGCAGCCGCCGCCGCGACGACGGCGGGTTCGCCGACTGCCGCCGCCGACACGACGACCGCCGACCCCGACGAGGAGGCGTAGCGTGGCCTTCGACGATCTGCGCGACTTCATGGCGCTGCTCGAGGAGCGAGGACAACTCGCGCGCATCGGCGCTGAGGTCGACCCATACCTGGAGATCGGTGCGATCACCGACCGCGTCTCCAAGCGGCACGGCCCCGCGCTCCTCTTCGAGCGGCCGAAGGGCTCCGGCATCCCGGTGGCGATCAATCTCATGGGCGGCTACGACCGCATGGCCTGGGCGCTCGGCGCCGAGGGCGGGACCGACTCCTGGCAGGAGCTCGACGCCATCGCGACGCGGCTGATGGATCTCGTGCCGCTCGACATGCCCGCGTCGATGAAGGACAAGCTCGGCGCGCTCATGAACCTGAAGGATCTGGCCGGCCTCGGCGCGAACGAGGTCAAGGCGTCGAAGGCGCCGGTGCAGGAGGTCGTCCTGGAGGGTGACGACGTGGATCTGGGACGACTGCCGGTGCTGACGACGTGGCCGGGCGACGGTGGTCCCTTCATCACCCTGCCGCTCGTGGTCACGACCGACCCGAAGAGCGGACGACCGAACCTCGGGATGTACCGCCTGCAGGTCTACGACCGGAACACCACCGGACTCCACATCCACGTGCACCACGACGGCGCCAAGAACATGCGCGCGTGGGAGGCCGCCGGTCACACGGAGATGCCGGTCGCGGTCGCGCTCGGCGGCGACCCGGCGACCATCTTCTCGGCGACCGCGCCCGTGCCGCCCATCATCGACGAGTACCTCTTCAGCGGCATACTCCGCGGGGAGTCCGTGGACGTTGTGAAGTGCGTGACGAACGATCTCAAGGTCCCGGCGCGCGCCGAGATCGTGCTCGAGGGGCACGTGGACATCGGCGAGATGCGCTGGGAGGGTCCCT
>JAUVQN010000119.1 GCA_030598125.1 Coriobacteriia bacterium
CAGCCCGTCGCTCGCGACCGAGCAGGCGGAGATCGCCATCCAGCTGGCGCCCGACGACCCGTCCGGCTACTACGTGCTCGGGCTGGCGCAGAGGGACGCCGGCGATACCACAGACGCCGTCGCGAGCCTGACGACCGCAGCCGAGACGGACGGGCAGGTCGCACAGTTCTACCAGGACACCTATGTCGCCCTCGCGCGAGTGCACCAGGCCGATGGTGACTTCGAGCTGGCCATCGTGGCCATGGACAGCGCCATCGACAACGGCCCGGAGAACGCGCTCCTCCTCTACGAGCGCGGTAGCATGTACGAGGAGGAGGGCAACCTCGAGTTCGCCCTCATCGATTACACGTGGGCGCTCTCCTTCGTCCCGAGCTACGAGCCGGCGCGCGAGGCCTACGACCGGATCGCCAGCGAGAACCCCGAGCTCCTCGAGCAGGTGATCCAGCTCCTCGAGGAGGAGGACCGCCTCTTCGAAGAGGGGATGACCGGCGAGGAGTCCGAGTAAGCAGCCGAGGAACAGTCCGAGTAGCTCCCTAGGAGGCAGCGCGTGGCCGATACTCCGAGTCCCGCTCCACAGAGCCCGCCCGAGGCCGGCAGCGCCGATTCCGGCGCCGGTGCCCGCGCGAGTCGCGGCACGGCGATCAAGTGGCTGATAGCCTTCGCCATCCTGCTCGTCCTGCTGTTCGTCTCCGCCTGCTTCTACTGGAACCTGACCCGCCCGGCCGATTTCGCCGGCGAGTCCGGGGAAGGGGACTATCTCTTCTCCATCTACGGCTTCGAGGGTGATCTCTTGCGCCGTCCGAGTTCGGTTGGCATCGCGGACAACGGTGACATCTTCGTCGCGGACACCGGCAAGCGGCGCATCGTCGTCTTCGACGAAGACGGTAACTTCGTGCGCGTGTATGGCGACGCGGGTCAGGAAGAGCTCCAGATCTGGGAGCCGATCGACGTGGCCGTCGCCTCGGACGGGCGCTCCTACGTCCTCGACAAGGGGCAGAAGAAGGTCGTGATCTACGACTCCGCGTACCAGGCGAACGGTGTCATCACGTTCGAGGAGGAGTACCCGCTCTCGATCACCATCGAGGACGACCAGCTCTTCTTGACGACGGAGTCAGGCGTGCTCGTCGGCGATCTTGACGGCAACCTCGCGACGGGATACGTCGCGTGGGGCAAGGAGCCCGGCATGTTCGACAAGCCGGGCGGCGTCGCGGTAGACGAGGATGGCACGCTCTTCGTCGCAGACTCGTTCAACTACCGGGTGCAGGCGCTCAGCACGCAGGGCGAGCCGCTCTGGCAGTACGGTGAGCCGATCCCGCCGGGTGAGGCCATCGGCTTCACCGACCGCAAGTTCGGTCTTCCCGCCAGCATCGCGGTGGACGAGGCCGGCTATCTCTACGTCGTCGACGGCACCAACAGTGAGGTCGTCGTCCTTACGCCCGAGGGGGAGTTCCAGGAGACCATCGGCGGTGTCGGCCACGACGACGGGATGTTCTACTACCCCGATGGGATCGACTACAACGAGGGCGTCATCGTCGTAGCGGACAAGTTCAACGACCGCGTCGAGGTATTCCGCACCCCGACGGCGAGCGTGTTCTCGCAGATCGCCGGGCTGTTGCCGTGGCTGCTGCCGCTGCTGCTCATCCCGCTCCTCTTCCTCCTGCTGAGGCGGAGGCCGAAGTACGTGGTCAACACCGACTTCGTGGAGACGATGCACGCCGACGTCGAGGGTGACAAGGTCGCCAAGGCCCTGAAGCGCGTCTTCGCGGCACCCGAGCTCGTCGCCGTGGGCGAGACCTACGAGAACCTGGACGTCGACTGGAAGGCCGTCGACCCTGACGCCGACGAGGTTGCGAGGCTCAGGCAGGACTACGCGCTCGACGAGATATCCGCGGAGAACCTCTACGCGGCCACGGCGTTGCGCGGCCGCCGCGTGCTCCTCACCGACGACATGGCGCTCCGTCGGGCGGCCAAGGAGATCGACGTACCGTCCATGACCTACGGGGAGATCAAGTCCGAGCTCGTCAAGGAGAGTTCGTCCGCCGAGCCGAGCGGAGGGCAGTAGACCATGGGGCGTCTCGCGCGGACCGCTGCGCTGACCTTCGCGCTCGTACTCGCTGCCGGCATGCTGGCAGGGTGCCAGGGCTCGGATATCCCCGAGCCCAGCACCGAGCTGCCCGAGGAGACGGCCGCCGTGTCGGTGTTCTTCGCCACGGGCAGGACGCTCGTCGAGGAGCCTCGCATCGTCGACGCCGCGGTCGTGTACGAGGAGACGCTCGACATCCTGCTGGAGGCGACGCCCGAGATCGCCACCGACGTCGCGATAGTGCAGCCCGTCGCCGCCTACCGGAGCATCACGCTCGACGAGGACGGCGTGCTGACGGTCGACTGGGAGGCCTCGATCCTCGACTTCGAGGCCGAGCCGGGGGAGAAGCGCATCGCGCTCGCGGCGTTCCTCACCACGCTCGGCCAGTTCGAAGAGGTCGAAGGGATCCGCTTCACCGTGGAAGGCAAGGAAGAGGGCGAGATCGGCGGCAAGGACATCCAGACGTTCTGGGGAAGCGTGGGTCTCGTCGGCCAGCCGTGGGATCCGCTGCGGCCCGGTGAGTCCACGTCGACCGTCGAGCCGGACGAGACGGAGGATGAGGCGGCGGGCGACTCCTGAGCCGCGTCTCTTCGCAGACGACATCAGCAACGCCGAGCCCCCGCGTGTGAAGATCGCGGGGACTCGCATTCCGGGGCCGGACACGGCATCATCGGAGGCCACCGAGGGGAGCGGGGGAGGAATCCAATGCAGTTCGAAGGGACGGCGCACAAGTACGGGCGTGACGTCGACACCGACGTGATCATCCCGGCCAGGTATCTCAACACGTCCGACCCCGACGAGCTCGCGCTCCACTGCATGGAGGATCTCGATCCCGAGTTCACGGACAAGCTCGCGACCGGCGACATCCTCGTCGCGGAGGAGAACTTCGGGTGCGGTTCGTCCCGCGAGCATGCGCCCATCGCGATCAGGACGGCGGGCGTCTCCGTCGTCATCGCCAAGTCCTTCGCGCGCATCTTCTACCGGAACGCCATCAACACCGGCCTCCCGATCATGGAGTCGCCCGAGGCCGCGGATGCCATCGCGGACGGCGACACGGTACGCGTGGACGCGGACTCCGGCGTCATCACCGACCTCACCACTGGCGAGACCTTCCAAGCGCAGCCCTTCCCCGAGTTCGTGAAGGGCATCATCGAGAAGGGCGGCCTCATCGAGTCCGTAAGGGCACGTGTCCCGTCGAGCACGACCGAGTGACGCGGGTCGCCCCGACCGCGGGCGCGGGTCCGAGGCGGTCCGGCGCCTGAGCTCGTGGGTCCCCGCGCTCTATGTGGTCCTGCTCTCCGCGGCGACGGTCCTCGTGTCTTCTCAGGCGCACACCGCGATCGTGTCGTGGCTCTCGATGGCGCTGCTGGTGGCGCTGGGCGCCTGGGCGCTCCTGCGTGGCGGGACCGACCGGGAGCGTCTCGTCGTCTCGGCGGTCGCGTTCGTGCCCGTGCTCGTCCTTCTGACGCGTTCGCTCACCGCGCCGAACCCGTGGGTCGCGGTGTTCGGGATGGCCGGTCAGCACGTGTCGGTGACGGCATGGTGGGTGATGTGGGCCTGCCTCACCTTCGTGATGTCCGCCGGGAAGAGGCCGGACCTGCGCCCACTCTTCCTCGCGGTCGCGGTCACGGGCGGGGCGTTCGGCCTCCTTGCCTTCGCTGAGGGAGCTGGCATCATCGAGCTGGGTGGCGCGCGCTTCTCTCCCGAGCCCGCGGCGTTCTTCGACAGCTCGATCAGTCTGGCGCAATTCCTCGTGCTCGCACTGGGGTGCGCGGTCGGCCTCGGCGTGTCAGGCCGACGCATCCGATGGGTCGGCTGGGTGAGCGCCGCCGCCATCGCAGCAGGCATCGTGAGCTCGACGGCGAGGGCGTCGTGGATCGGCGTGCTGGTCGGAGGAGCCGTCTTCGTGCTGATCGCCGCGGACGCTCTGCCGCGCCGCGCGTTCCTGCGACCACTGGCGCTCGGGGTACTGGCTGCGTCCGCCGCCGCGTACGTGCTGGCGCTGGTGACGGCCGTCGGGCTCCTCGGTTCCCGGGTCTACGATCTGGCCGATGCCGTGCTCACCGGCCGGCTCCACGTCTGGGAGGTGGCGCTCGCTGGCGTGGCCGCCTCACCGCTCCTGGGGTCGGGTCCGAGCCACTTCGGTGCGGTCACGACGTGGAGCGTCGCGGCGGACGGTCTCGTCGCCCCGCAGTTCACCAGCGTGCCCCATAGTGCGCTCCTCTGGTGGGCGACCGCCGCGGGACTGGTGGGCGCGATGGCCGTGTGCGGCGTGGCGTGGTTCGTTGGCCGCGAGCTCGTCA
>JAUVQN010000076.1 GCA_030598125.1 Coriobacteriia bacterium
CGACGAGCCGGGCTGCCGCTTGCCCTGCGTGGCGAGGTTGAACTTGTTCGTGTTCCAGTCGCGCCCGCCGACCATCGCTTTCACGTACCCGTTGCGTGGATCGATCGACACGAGCGCGCAGTCAGGGTCGCCCTCACGGTTCAGGACCTCGGCGACGACCTGCTCCGCCGTGTCCTGCATGACCGGATCGAGCGTCGTATGGACCCGGAGGCCACCCTTGAACACGTCCTCGGTGGAGTACTGCTGCTGCAGGATCTTCTTCACGTGCGCGACGAAGTAGGGCGAGTCGTAGACGCCGCCAGGCGACTCGGCGCGTTCGAGTGCGAGCGGTTCCTTGCCCGCGTCGATCGCTTCCTGCCCGGTGATGTAGCCGTTCTCTACCATCTTCTCGAGCACCCAGTAGCGGCGGGCGACCGCCGCTACTGGATCGTCGTAGGGGTTGAACGCCACGGGTCTCTGCGGGAGGCCCGCCAGGAGCGCGGACTCGCCGAGCGTGAGCTCGTTCGCGTGCTTGCCGAAGAAGGTCTTCGCGGCCGCCTCGGCGCCGTACGCGCCCTCCCCGTAGTAGACCGTGTTGAGATAGAAGTTGAGGATCTCTTCTTTCGAGTAGCGCTCCTCCAACTCGAGCGCGAGCCAACCCTCGCGGAACTTTCGCGCGAGGGAGACCTCGTAGCGCTCGTGTTGCAGCACCGTGTTGTCTATGTACTGCATGGTGATGGTCGAGGCGCCTTCTTCGATCCCGCCCGCCATGAGGTTGATGACTGCGGCGCGCATCACGCCGGGGTAGTCGACCCCTTCATGCTCGTAGTAGCGCTCGTCTTCGACGGCGATGGATGCATCGACCAGGTCCGTCGAGATCTCTGAGAGCTCCACGAGTTCGCGGTTCTCGAGGTAGAGGTTGGCCATCAGCTGGCCGTCGGACGCATACACCTTGGTGGTCTGTGCGACCTCGAACGCGTCCGGCGAGTCGACATCCGGCAGATCCTCGAGCCACTGGTTCGCCACGCCGAGGGCCGAGGCAGCACCGAGACCGAGGACGAGCACGACGACCGCTGCGAGGAGGGTCGCCCCCCGCAGTGCGATGACGCCGGGCTTCGTGCGGTTGCGCCGCTTGCGCTTGCGGCGTCTGCTTGACATCCTCGCTCCCTCCGGTCCAGGCTGCAGCCGTCGTACGGACAGCATCGGTGCCGGCCACCCGATCGGCGGAAGCAATGCCCGTTCCATCGCTATCGATTCTCCATTATGCCTGATAGGACGCTCGACGTGCGCTCTCCCGAGCTGCTCGTGCCGGCCGGTGAGAAGGATTCCTTCGTGGCCGCCGTACAGAACGGTGCCGACGCCGTCTACCTGGGGCTCGAGAGCTTCAACGCGCGACGAGGTGCGGTCAACTTCTCCGAGGCCGACCTCGCGTGGGCGGCCGACTATGCGCACCTTCGGGGCGTGCGCGTGTATCTGACCGCGAACGTCCTCGTGCTGCCCGACGAGATGCCCTCCGCTCTCGAGCTCGTGGACCGCGCGTGGTTGCTCGGCGTGGACGCGGTGATCGTGCAGGACCTCGGCCTGCTGTCGGTCGTCCACGACCGTCTCCCCGACGTGCGGCTGCACGCTTCCACGCAGGTCGGCGCGCACAACACACCGACGATCGAGGTGCTTGCGGATGCGGGCGCCTCCCGCGTGACGCTCGCTCGAGAGACCTCGCTCGACGAGATCGAGGCCCTTTGCGGCTCGACGTCAGTCGAGATCGAGTCGTTCGTGCACGGATCTCTGTGCGTCTGCTACTCGGGCCAGTGTTTGATGTCGTCGCTCATCGGCGGCCGTTCGGCGAACCGCGGCACGTGCGCGCAGCCGTGCCGGATGCCGTACCGGCTCCTCGACGAGCAGGGGGACACCATCGAGACGCCGGGGCGTTACCTTCTGAGCCCGAAGGACCTGGCGGGCGTCGAACTCCTCCCCGAACTGGTGCGCACCGGCGTCGCCGCTCTCAAGATCGAAGGCCGCATGAAGGCGCCGGAGTACGTTGCGCTCGTGACCGGCGTGTATCGGCGAGCGCTCGACCGTGCTGTCGCCGATCCGGAGGCGTTTCAGGTGACCGAGACCGAACGGGACACGCTCGAGGAGGCGTTCAGCCGGGGATTCACTCAGGGCTACCTTGCGGGCGTGGATGACGAGAGACTGATGAGTCTCTCGAGGCCGAACAACCGGGGCGTACCGGTCGGCCGCGTCACCGCGGCTGGTGCCCGAGAGGCTGAGGTCTCGCTCGACCGAGCGCTCGACGCGGACGACCGGATCGAGTTCTGGACGAGTGCGGGGAGGTTCTCCCAGACCGCCGCAGGGCTCTCCGTGGCAGGCCGGAAGGTCCACTCCGCCCCCGTGGGGGAGACGGTCCGCGTCGAGACCGAGCGAGCGGTCCGCTCCGGCGACCGTGTCTTCCGCGTCGCCAACGCCCGCCTGCTCGAGGCCGCGCGCCGGACGTTCGCTGGACGGCATGACTCAAGGAGGATGCCAACCGATGTCAAGGTCGTCGTCCGCAGGGGCGCTCCGCTCCTCATCGAGATGGAGGCCGGTGGCCGCCGCTCGGACGCTCGTGGCGCGGACATAGAGGACGCGCGCACGCGGGCGGTCACTGCTGACGAGATCGTCGAGCACGTGGGTCGGATGGGCGGCAGCGCCTACGAACCGGTCGCGTGGGACATCGAGCTCGACTCGGGTGTCGGGGTCCGCTTCTCCGAGCTGCACGACACGCGGCGAAGGGCGCTCGAGGCCCTCGATGCCGTCCGGCTCGAAGCGTACCGTGAGCGGAGCCCGCGCGGTCCCGAGCTGCGGGCGCCTTCGGGAGGGCCTGCTTCCCGCGGCGGCGTCGAACTCGTCGTGTCGGTCCCGGACGAGGACTCGGCAGCAGCGTGTCTCGCGGCGGGTGCCGATCGGGTCCTCGTGGCGTGCGACGAGGGCCTGTTGTCCGGGTCGGCCGGAGGCGTGGTGCCGCTGCTACCTCGCGTCGTGCACGATGCCGAGCTCTCGGGCGTCCTGGAGTGTGCCGGGGACACCGCGGCGGTCTCGGGCAACCTCGGTGTCACGCGGGTGCTCGCTCGGGACGGATGCGCCTTCGAGGCGGACTGGCCGCTCGGGATCACGAACCCATGGACGGCCATCCGATTCGCGAGGGAGGGGGCTGGCTTCATATGGGCGTCTCCCGAGCTGAATGCCGGGCAGCTCTCGGCGCTTGCGAAGGGATCGCCCATTCCCGTGGGGACCGTCGTGTTCGGAAGACAGGAGCTCATGGTCACCGAGCACTGCATGCTGCAGTCGGCGGGACCCTGCGACCGTTCGTGCGCGTCCTGCGCGCGGCGGGAGCGGCGGTGGTTCCTGGAGGATGAGAAGGGCTACCGCTTCCCCGTCGTGTCGGACGCGCGGGGGCGCAGTCACATCCTGAACTCGCGCACGCTCGATCTGTCCGCGGCACTCGGAGAGGTCCTCGCGACCGGCGTCGCTGCGATCCGCGTGGACGTGCGGCTCGCGGAGCACGATCCCGCGAAGGTCACGGCCCACTTCCGCTCGCTGTTGAACGCGGCGTTGGAGGGTGTGGCCGGTGCCGCTGCTCGAGGGACCCCGAGCGACGCCGGCGGCCTGCGGATCGCCACCGACCCGACGGGGGGTCACTTCTTCCGAGGTGTGCGCTAGGCTCCGCCGCTCCGTCCGGTTTGCGAGAGTGTCGCGCGTCTAGGGCCATCGATCGAAGGCGTGCCTGTGGCCCGCACCTACCGCACGCGCACGGACACGGTGACCGAGTCCGCCTCATCTTCGTCGTCGGTCACCCAAAGCGTCACGTCGTAGATGCCGGCGGTCTCGAACGCGTGGGTCACGGTGCGTCCGCTCGCCTCGGTCCCGTCGTCGAACTCCCAGAGGTAGCTCGCGACGTTGCCGTCGTCAGTCGACGTGCTCGCATCGAAGACGACGGGCTCGCCGACGGAAGGTGCGCGGGGCGTGTATGTGAATGCGGCCTCGGGCGCTGCCGCCGTCGGGGGTCCCGCCGACACGATGAGCGCGACGGCCGTCTCGGTCGTGATCTCGCTCCCGCCGGCCGGCGACTGGTCCGACACGATGCCCACCGGCACACCGTCGACCTCCCGCTCCTCGACCGAGTACTCCAGCTCGAGCTGCTTGAGCGCTGCGATGGCATTCTCCTTCGTGAAGCCGATCAAGTTCGGCAGTGTGACGCGCTTCGGTCCGGTGTGCAGCTGGCAGGAGCCGGGCGACGTGCCGTCCACGAAGAGCCCCTCGCCGGTACGGACGCAGTAGTCGGTCAGGACCTGGCCCGTGTCGAGGCAGATCTTGAGCGTGGTGACGCCCTCGGGTCGGGTGAAGTCGGAGGCCGGTGTGTCGGCGAGCGCCGCGCGCATGAAGGCGGCCCAGATCTCCGCGGGGAACGAACCCCCCGTCACGCGGCGTCCGTGCACCGACGTCATCTCACGCTGCGCCTCCGGGTAGCCGACCCACACGGACGTCGCCAGCTCAGGAGTGAAGCCCACGAACCAGGCGTCGCGGTACTCCTGCGTGGTGCCGGTCTTGCCTGCGGCCGGTCGGCCGATCGCTGCAGCGGTACCCGTGCCGCGCGAGATGACGCCACGGAGCATATCCGTCACCACGTACGCGACGGCCGCGTCGAGTGCAGGTTCAGTGTGGGGAGCGGTCGCGAGCAGGACCTCACCCGATGCGTCCTTCACGCTCGTGACGCCGAAGGGCACCGCGTGCGCGCCGCCGTTGGCCAGCGTCCCGTACGCGGACGCCATCTCCAGTGGCGAGACGCCGAGCTCGAGTCCCCCGAGGGCGATGGCCGGCACCGGCGTGATCGTGCTCTCGATACCCATGCGTCGAGCGGTCTCGACGACCCGCTCCGCCGAGATGTCGAGGACGACCTGAGCGAAGACGGAGTTGACCGACTTCTCCGTCGCCTCCCTGAGGCGCATGGGGCCAGAGCGCCCTCCGTGAGCACCGGTGACGGTCCACTGCTGCCCCCCGGGGATCGTGAGCGTCTTGGGGCCGGAGTCGTATGTCTGCTCCGACAACACACCGTCCTCTATTGCCGCTGCGAGCACGTAGGGCTTGAAGGCCGACCCCGGCTGTCGCCGTCCCTGGACGGCCACGTTGAACTGCTGCGTGGAGAAGTCGCTCCCACCGACCATCGCGAGGATCTCGCCGGTGCGGGGATCGAGCGACACGATCGCCGCTGCCGGGTCCTCCGGCTGGTCGAGCACGCTTGCGGCGGCCTGCTCCGCGGCGGCCTGCAGGTCGAGGTCGAGCGTGGTCGTGACCTCGAGCCCGCCGCGGTACACGGCGTCGTAGCCGAACTCCTCGGTGAGCCCCGCCTTCACGTACTCCACGAAGTAGGGGGCCGCGGACGACGCCTCGGGCAGCCCCGCGACCAGGACGTCAGCGGCGACAGCCTGGTCGTGTTCGGCTTGCGAGATGAATCCCTGGTCGAGCATCTTCTCGAGCACGAGATCGCGGCGACCCCGTGCCGCCTCCGGGTCGATGTAGGGAGAGTAGGTGCCAGGCGACTTGATGACTCCCGCCAGGAGCGCCGACTCCGCCAGCGTGAGCTCACTCGCCGGCCTTCCGAAGTACGTCCGGGACGCCGTCTCTATGCCGTACGCGCCGTGACCGAAGTAGATGGCGTTGAGGTACATCTCGAGGATCTCGTCTTTGCCGTGGTCGCGCTCGATGCGATAGGCGAGGATGGCCTCCTTCACCTTCCGTTCGATCGTGTCCTCGCGCTCGACGAACGCGTTCACCACGTACTGCTGGGTGATCGTCGAGCCCCCTTGCGCCGCCGTGCCCGTGCTGATGTCCACGACCCGGGCCCTGAGGATGCTGAGCGGGTCCACGCCCGCATGTTGGTAGTACCGCTCGTCCTCGACGGCGACCACGGAGTCCACGAGATGTGTCGGGAGCTCTCCGAGCGACACCCGGGTCCGGTTCTGTTCTGCGAAGAGCTCGGCGATGACCCGCCCGCGCCGATCGTAGACCTTGGTCGTCTGGTCCACGCCCTTGAGAGGCTGGCTCGGGTCGGGGAGGTCTCGAGAGAACGCTGCGTACGCGATACCCGCTCCCAGGAAGAGGACGACCATGAGAGCACCCGCGATCCCCAGGCTCCACAGCGCGACGCGACGCCTGCGGGCGCTCTTCTTGGCGGACGCCTGCCGCGTGCCGCGGGACGAGCCCGATCGCTGCGACGCGCGGCCCGGCTGCGCGGCCCGCCCTGGCCGAGAGGCGCTCGCCGTCCCTAGTGCGCTCTTTCGCGCCCGGGACGTGGAGCCCTTCGATCGAGACGGGGCGCTCCTGGCTCTCGAGCTCGCGCGCTTCGAGCCGGACGCTGCCGACCCATTGGAGCCGCTTCGGCCGTGCGTCGAGCCACCGGTCTTCTTCGGGCGCGCCGGCTTCGGTCTCTTCTTCGGTGGACGTCTTCCGCTGCTAGCGCTCATCGCCTCGCTCTACCGCCGACGTGACCTCACGCACGTGCGCCCTCACCTGCGGACGCACGCCCTGAGCGGGCTGCCGACGGGAGAGAGCGCGGGGTTCCTTCGTGCTAGTATGACCTGCAAAACGTGAGCCAGGCAACGTGAGCGGCCGCCCCTCTGGGCGGCTGCGTGTGCGCAGGCACAGGAGGTAGCAGGTGGGACCGAGCCCTCGCGAGCAGCTACACGTGATCGAGAGCGGTGCCGCCGCCATCGGTCCCGAGGACGCGCTCGCCGAGAAGCTCGAGCGCGGGGGTGCGCTCGCGGTGAAGCTGGGCGTGGATCCTACCGCCCCTGACCTGCATCTCGGGCACGCGGTGTCCCTGAGGAAGCTCAGGCAGTTCCAGGACCTCGGCCACCGGGTGATCCTCATCATCGGCGACTTCACGGCCCTCGTCGGCGACCCTTCCGGACGGACGAGCACGCGCCCGCCGCTCACGCCCGAGGAGATCGAGGCGAA
>JAUVQN010000071.1 GCA_030598125.1 Coriobacteriia bacterium
GGGCCTCGCGCGGCCCTCGACGTCCGCGAGCAGTCCTCCTGCGCGCTTCGCGACCTCCGTCGCCCGCTGGAGCGCGGATGCGTCGTCCACGTCCAGGAGTATACCCGCGACGGTCGGACCGGCACCCGAGAGCACGACACCGTCGGCGCCCGACTCGGCCAGCGCGCCCCGGACGACCTCGAGATCGGGGATCAGCTCGGCACGACGCGCTTCGTGGAGTCTGTCCTCGAAGCCCCGCCTCGCGAGCTCCCGGTCCCCGAGCAGCACGCCCGCGACGAGGGCCGCGGCGCGTGAGGCGTTGAACACCGCGTCTTCGAAGGGGACCGTGTCGGGGAGACGCTTGCGCGCGTCTCCCGTATCCAGACCCGCGTCGCTCGTGACGACGACGACGGCCAGCCCCGAGCATGGCTCGAGGCGGTCGGCGACGTAGCCGCCGTCCTCGCGGAGGACGATGGTGAAGCCGCCGAACAGGGCGGCGGCGACGTTGTCCCCGTGACCCTCTATCCGCGACGCCGCGTCCACGAGCTCGTCCGCGGCGCGCCTCCGCCCGAGCATCGCGTCGGCCGCCAGGAGCCCGGAGACCACGGCGGCGGCCGACGAGCCCAGTCCTCCGCCTACCGGTATCTCGCTCGCGTAGAACAGCGAGGCGCACCGGTCGGGCTCGCCCGCTTCCTCGAAGACCCGCTTCATCACGCGGACGACCGCGTTGTCCTCGTCCCCGGGAACGATGCCGGCTGCGGCCCCTTCCACCGTGACCGACCAGGCGGCGGCATCCTCGGCGCGACACTCGTCATAGCGGCCGACGGCGAGGCCGAAGCTGTCGAAGCCGGGGCCGAGGTTCGCGACGGACGCGGGGACGCGGACCGTCACGCCCATCCGAGGATCAGAGCTCCTCGACCCGGATCACCGCGGAGACGGCCGAGACGACCTCGAGGGCCCCGATGTCCGCGAAGGCTGCGCGCGCGTGGGCCTCGGAGGCCTCGTGGGTGACGAGCACGAGCTCGGCCTCGCCCGACTCGTACGTCTCGAGCTGGATGACGGACGCGATGGACACCGCGTGGTCGCCCAGCACCTGAGCGACCGCGGCGAGCACGCCGGGGCGGTCTGTTACGCGCAGGCGGACGTAGTAGCGGGTCGTGAGCGAGCCGATATCGCGGATCGGGAGGGTCTCCTTGCACGTGCAGCCCACGAGGTTCAGGCAGTCACCGCTGATGTGGCGCGCGACCTCTAGGAGATCGCCGACGACGGCGGAGGCGGCGGGCAGGGAGCCGGCCCCTTCGCCGAAGAACATCGTCTCTCCCACCGAGTCGCCCACGACATAGATCGCGTTGTAGACGCCGTCCACTCCTGCGAGCGGGTGCTCCGCGGCGATCATCGCGGGGTGCACGCGCACGTCGAGGCCGTCCTCGGTGCGTCTCGCGATCGCGACGAGCTTGATCGCGTAGCCCATCTCGGCCGCGTACCCGATGTCGACGGCCGACAGACCGCGGATGCCCTCGGTCGGGACCTCGTCCGCGGTCACGCGCGAGTTGAAGCCTATCGAGGCGAGGATGGCGATCTTCGCGCCGGCGTCGAGCCCGTCCACATCGGCGGTCGGGTCCGCTTCGGCGTAACCGCGCTCCTGCGCCTCGGCGAGGGCGGTCTCGTAGTCGAGGCCGTCCTCCGCCATGCGCGTGAGGATGTAGTTGGTGGTCCCGTTGACGATGCCGACCACGCTCTCGATCTCGTTGCCCACCAGGCTGTGCTTGAGGGGTCCGATGATCGGGATGCCGCCGCCGACGCTCGCCTCGAACATGATGTCCACGCCTGCGGCCTCGGCGGCGTCCATGACCTCCTTGCCGTGCGCGGCCATGAGCGCCTTGTTCGCGGTGACGACGCTCTTGCCCGCCGCGAGTGCGTCGACGACGATGTCGTGCGCGACGCCCGTACCCCCGACGAGCTCGATGACCACGTCGATGTCGGGGTCGGCGATGATGTCAGCCGCGTCGGTCGTGAACCGCTCGGCCGGGATGCCCAGTGCCTCGGCGCGCGACGGGTCGCGGTCGGCGAAGCGTACGAGTTCCACGTCGACCGAGGCGCGACGGCTGAAGTCGTCGCCATGCTGGCGGACGATCTCGACGACGCCGGAGCCGACGGTTCCGAGCCCTACGAGACCTGCTCTCACTGTGCGCATGTCGGGAGTCCTTCGTGAGCGGGCGGGATGGGGACGCGTGCGGGAGGCGGTTTCGGGGTCATTGTAGCCGAAGAGGAGCGCGCGCCTTACGCGACCGGCGTGCCGTCGAGCCGGAGCTCGCAGGAGAGCAGGTCGTCGTAGGTCTCGCGCCGGACGACCGTGCGCGCCTCGCCGTCGCGCACGAAGACGACCGCGGGGCGGACCTGCGAGTTGTAGTTGCTCGCCATCGAGCGGCAGTACGCGCCCGTGGCACACACGCAGAGTACGTCGCCGACATCCACCCGCTGGAGCTCCACGTCCCGCGCGATCAGGTCGCCGGTCTCGCAGTGCTTGCCGGCGATGGTGACGACCTCGGTCCTGGGACGGTCGGCCTTGTTCGCGATCAGGCACTCGTAGCCGGCATCGTAGAGGGCGGGACGGATGTTGTCGGTCATGCCCCCGTCCACCGCCACGTACGTGCGGATCTCCGGGACCTCCTTGATCGTCCCGACCGTGTAGAGCGTGACACCCGCGTTCGCCACCATGCTGCGGCCCGGCTCGACCATCATCTTGGGGACCGGGAGGTCGTGGCGCTCCACCTCCTCCTTGATGCCGTCCACGATGACCTTGCCGTACTGCTCGATCGTCGAGGGCTCGTCGGGAAGACCGTACGCGATCCCCAGACCGCCCCCGGTGTCCAGCTCCTCGACCGTGTAGCCCGTCTCGCGGCGTATCTCCTCGACGAAGCCGACCACGACCTCGATCGCTTTCGCGTAGCTCTGCAGCGCGAAGATCTGGCTCCCGATGTGCATATGGAGCCCCTTCAACGCGATGCCCGGCAGCTCCAGCGCGCGCTTCACACCCTCCATCGCGAGGCCGTGGTTCATGCCGAACCCGAACTTGCTGTCGTTCTGCCCCGTCTGGATGTAGCTGTGCGTGGAGGGCTGGATGCCGGGGGTGACGCGCACGAGCACCGGCTGCTCCACACCGCGCGCGACCGCGATCGCACTCAGTCGCTCGAGCTCCTCGAGGGAGTCGGCGATGATCCGGTGCACGCCGGCGTCCACGGCCTCCTCGAGCTCTTGGGGGGTCTTGTTGTTGCCATGCATGTAGATGCGCTCCGCCGGGAACCCGGCCGCGAGCGCGACAGCGAGCTCACCGCCGCTCGCAGTGAGCAGCGAGAGACCCTCTTCGTCGAGGATCTGGAGCATCGCCACGCTCGTGAACGCCTTCGCGGCGTACAGCACCTCGACGTCCTCCCAGTGGTACGCCGTCCACCGCACGTACTCGCGCATCTGGTTGCGCATGTGCTCCTCGTCCATGACGTACAGGGCGGTGCCCCTCTCGCGCGCGAGGTCGGTCATGTCGACGCCGCCGATGAAGAGACGCCCGCCGCGCACCTCGGCCGTCATCGGGAGCACGGCGGACAGGTCCGGCGTCTCGCCCTTCGGCTCGTCAGGCATCGGTTCGGCGAGCATCGACTGCCCCTCCCGTCGCGCGGCCCTGCGCGGCCGCGTCCACATCTGTCCTCCGCGCCTACATCCGCTCCGGAGCACTCACGCCGCACAGGTCGAGCACGGTCGCGAGCGCCACACGGGTCGCGTCCACCACGTAGAGGCGCGCGGCCGTGAGCTCCTCGTCGTCGGAGACGACCTTGCACTCCGTGTAGAACTGGTGGAACGCGCCGGCCAGCTCCTCCGCATAGCGCGTGAGCTTGTACGGCGCGAGCTGGCGCGCCGCGATCTCCACGACCTCGCTCGCCTCGCCGAGCTTCCGCATGAGCGCGAGCTCCTGGGGCGCGGTGAGCAGCTGGAGTGGCGCGTCGTCGCGGACGAGCGCCGCAGCCGTCTCCGCGATGTCCACGCTCGTGTCCGCGGTATCGGCTCCGGACGCCTTCCTCAGGATCGCGGAGATGCGTGCGTGCGCGTACTGCACGTAGTAGACGGGGTTTTCCGCCGAGCGCTCCTTCGCGAGCGTGATGTCGAAATCGAGCGGCTGGTCGGTGTTCCTTCTCAGGAAGAAGTAGCGAGCCGCGTCGGCACCGACCTCGTCGAGCAGGTCCTCGAACGTGACCATCTCCCCGGTCCGCTTCGACATGCGCACGACCTCGCCGTCGCGGAAGAGGTTGACGAGCTGCCCGATGACGATCGCGAGCTGGCCCTCGTGCCCCAGCGCGGAGGCGGCTGCCTCCATGCGCTTCACGTAGCCGTGATGGTCCGCGCCCCAGAGGTCCACGACGAGATCGAAGCCCCGGTCGAACTTGTCCGCGTGGTAGGCGACGTCCGCCGCGAAATAGGTGTGATCGCCGTCCGCCTTCCTGAGCACGCGGTCCTTGTCGTCGCCGTAGTCCGTCGAGCGGAACCAGGTGGCGCCCTCCTCCTCGTACACGTGTCCCGAGGCTCGGAGCCCCTCGATCGACCGCTCGACGGAAGAGAGCCCGTCGTCGGCCAGCTCGTGCAGTGTCTGCTCTGAGAACCAGACGTCGAAGCCGACGCCGACGTCGAGGAGCACGCGCTCGAGGTGCGCGAGGACCTGCGCGTACGCCTTCTCCTTGAAGTGCGCCTCGCGCTCGGACGAGTCGGCGTCGGCCCAGCGCTCGCCCTCCTCCTCCAGGATCTCGCGCGCGATCTCGGTCACGTACGCTCCCTGGTACCACTCCTCGGCGAACTCCACGTCGCGGCCGCAGAGCTCCAGGTAGCGCGCCGCGACCGACTTCGCGAAGACGTCCATCTGCACCCCGGCGTCGTTGATGTAGAACTCGCGCTCGACATCGTAGCCCGCATGCTCGAGCACGCGCGCCAAGCTGTCGCCGAGCGCGGCCCACCTGCCGTGGCCCACGTGCATAGGCCCCACGGGATTCGCCGAGACGAACTCGACCTGCACGCGGCGGCCTTCGCCGACGTCCGCGCGACCGAAGTCCTGGCCCGCGGAGCGCACGTCGGCGAGGATCGCCTGAAGCGCGACGGGGGCCAGGCGGATGTTGATGAAGCCGGGGCCGGCGATCTCGACGGAGTCCACCAGCTCGGACTCGCCGATACGTGACGCGACGGCTTCCGCGATCTCGCGCGGGGGCTTGCCGGCGGCCTTGGCGAGCCTGAGCGCGACCGTGGACGCGTAGTCGCCGTGCGAGGGGTCGCGCGGCCGCTCGATCATGGGGTCCCGAGGCACGTCTTCGGGCAGCGCGCCATCCTCGATGGCCTGCGACAGAGCCTGGGAGACGAGATCCTCGACAGTGAATCGCACGACGGGCGGACTCCTCGGGTCGGCGCAGGCGGGCATGTCCTGGCCACCCAGGATAGCGCCACGCGAGTTCGCGGTCGACAGCCTCCGCCAGGCTCGTGAGAAGCGGCCCTGAGCGCGCCGCCCGATGCCACGGGCCTCCCCGGGGAGCGACGTGCCCTAGAGGTGGTAGGGTTCGCCCTTCATGATCTTGAACGCGCGATAGAGCTGCTCGAAGAGGACGACCCGAGCGAGCTGGTGCGGCAGCGTCATCCGCGAGAGTGACATGCGCTCGTCGGCCCGCGCCAGCACCGCCTCCGAGAGACCGGCGCTGCCGCCGACGACGAACGCCGCGTGGCTGTCGCCCGAGACCATCATCTCCTCGAGCCGCTTCGAGAGCTGCGGGGAGGTCCGCTCGCTCCCCCGCTCGTCCAGGGCGATCACGCGTGCCCTCTCGGGCAGCGCGGCGAGTACCGCCTCGCCCTCGCGCTCGATCGCCCGCGCTCGGTCGCCGGAGATGTCCTGGTCGGGGACCTCGCGGACGTGCAGCGTGGCGTAGGGACGCAAGCGCTTCTCGTACTCGACGGCGGCCTCACGCCAGAAGGGCTCCTTCAGACGGCCGACGGCGACGACGGTGAGCCGCACTACTCGCAGACCTCGGCGCCGAGCTCGACGTCCAGCGTGACCGTCTCGTCGCCCCGCACGACATCCACCTCGACGACCTCACCGACGTCGCGCGAGCGCACGGCCGTGAACACGTCGGCGAACCCCTCGACCGGCTCGTCGTCTATGGCGACGACGATGTCGTTGCGCTCCATCCCCGCCAGATCGGCCGGCGACTCGGGCGCCACACGCTGCACGAGCGCGCCGGCCTCGACCGGGAGCTCGAACGAGGCGATCGTGCTCGGGTCGAGCGTCACCGTCGTCACGCCGAGATAGGGATGGACCACGCAGCCCGCATCGATGAGCTGGCGAGCCGCCTCGATGGCGAAGTCTGCGGGGATCGCGAAGCCGATCCCGGCGGACTGGGGCGCCCCCACGGCGCCGGACGGCGACTCGATGAGCGTGTTGATGCCGATGACCCGTCCGTCCTCGTCGGCCAGTGCTCCGCCCGAGTTGCCGGGGTTGATCGCCGCGTCCGTCTGGATCAGGTTCGTGTACGCCGTCACGTCGTTCGCACCGATCGTGAGCGTCGAGCGCGACAGCGCGGAGACGATGCCGGCGGTGATGG
The DNA here is from genome assembly GCA_030598125.1 of Coriobacteriia bacterium. Taxonomy (GTDB): domain Bacteria; phylum Actinomycetota; class Coriobacteriia; order Anaerosomatales; family JAUVQN01; genus JAUVQN01. Next base: position 6,603 of record JAUVQN010000071.1, read on the forward strand.
TCTTGTCGAGCCCGAACGGGCTGCCCACGGCCACGACGATCTGCCCGACCCTCAACCCGGAGGAGTCGCCGAACTCAGGGACCGGCAGCCCGGTCCGTTCCACGCGCAGCACGGCGAGGTCGGTGGACGGGTCGCTTCCGACCACTTCCGCTTCCACGTCCTCCACACCGATCCCCACGGTGACGCGGTCGGCGCCCGCGATGACGTGCTGGTTCGTGATGATGTAGCCGTCCTCACGGTAGACGACGCCGCTGCCGCTGCCGATCTCACGATAGCCGGTGCCTGCGGGCGTGCGGACGAGTTCGTGGATGGTGATCGCCACGACGGAAGGGACGACGCGGTTCGCGATGTCCACCACGGGGCTCACGTCGCCGTCGCTGTCGACAGCGACCGCCGACGACGCCAGGGGCTCCGGCTCGAAGGGACCCGCCCCGAGCGCCCACGTGACCGCGAGCGTCGTCGCGAACGCGCCGACGAGACCCCCGACGAGCCCCGCGACGATCACCGCGGCCGTCGTCCAGTGCTTGCGGCGGTGCGGTGGCATCGGTGCCATGACACTTGAGGTGGCCCGAGAGCCGGACGGGACGCCGTACGGTACCCCGTACACGTCCTCCACCGGCCTCGCAGGCACAGCGTGTTCTTGGCCCTGCTCGGGCGTGAAGTCCTCGTCCATCTCGTCGTCTCACTCCCGAGAGGTCCAGGGTCCGGCGATGCTCGTCAGCCGAGCGTGAGCCCCAGCAACGACATCAGCGGCCGGGCCGCGATA
>JAUVQN010000042.1 GCA_030598125.1 Coriobacteriia bacterium
ATGTCGGTGCGATGCACTTCCGGCGAGAGGCGTGTCGCCACGTCGTCGCGGTAGAACGAGATGTCCAGCGTGCCGAGCGGGATCTCTCCGCCCTCGATGTCGCGGATACGTTCGGCCAGCCTCGACGCCACCGTGGACCCGCGCGTGACGATGCCGACGAGCGCGATGTCGTCTGCGCCCTGGTTCGCTTCGAGGATCTCGTGCGCGATGCGCGTGAGCGCACGGTCGATGGCCGAGGCATCCATGACCACTGCTTTCGTGCGGTACTGCATCGCGCTTCCCTCCCTCGCACCGGCGCTTCCACGCCCTGTCGGCGGTCCCGGCGAAAGAGAACGCCTCCTCGCACGACCGGCAAGAAGGCATCTGTGTGTGGGCGCACGCACCTCGGTGCGTGGCGGTCTTCAGTATGCGTCCCTTGCCGGCCTCACGGGACCGGGTTAAAGGTCAACCGCGACGATACCAGGAGGCCTCGGGGTTGGGAAGAGGGTCCAAAACGGCGGGACCGGCCCCTTCCGTCGGAAAGTCCCTGTTCAGACCTATCGAAGTTTCGGCGCTGCGCCGATATACTTCTCCAGAATGTTCGCACGAGCCCCCATACGTCGCTGCGCTCTCACCGTCGCGCTCACCGTCGCGCTCACAGCGCTTCACGCGCCGGCCCTCGCGACGGCACTCCAGACCCCGGCTCCCACGGCCGCCGCGCTCCAAGACACGGCTTCCACCGAGATCATCGTCCAGTACCGCGACGGCGTCACGACACAGGACCTCTCCCGCGCCCGCATGGCCGGACTCTCGTTCGCCGAAGCTCGCGTGAGCCCCCACGGACAGGTCGTCGCGACGGTGCCCGACGGCGCGGACGCCGAGCGCCTCGCCGCCGAGCTCATGGGCGACCCGGCGGTAGTCGCTGCGGCGCCCTCCTTCGGCATCCAGGCGCAGGCCCTGCCGGCTGCGCCGCCCAACGACCCCTTCTACTCGAGCGCGCGCTACTCGCTCCCCTACCCGATGCTCCAGCGTGCCTATCTGGGACCGGCCACCGCGTATCCGCAATCCACGGCCCTTGAGGACGTCTGGGACTTCGCCTCTTGGCTCGACGTCACGCCCGCACCCGTCAAGCTCGCGGTGCTCGACACCGGCTTCTCGGCACCGGCGGTGGACTACACGAACGTCTTCGTCCCCAAGTGGGACTACGTCGACGACGACGGCAACACCGCGGACGATTCCGGGCACGGCACGTGGGTCGCATCCGTGATCGGCGCCGCTGCGCACAACGGGCAGGGCATCGCGGGCACCCTCCAATCGCCCGCCTCGCAGGTGCTCATCTACCGGGTCATGAACGGGGCCGGATACGGCAGCGGGGGCGACGCGTGCGAGGCGATCAAGGCGGCCGCGGACGCGGGCGCCCGGGTCATCAACTGCAGCTTCGGCGAAGTGACCACGAATCCGGGCGTCATCGCGCTGTGGGAGGACGCGGTCTCCTACGCGTGGGATAGAGGCGCTATCGTCGTGGCCGCCTCGGGCAACGGCGGCACGGACATGGTCGGCGATCCCGTCGTCCTCTACCCGGCCAAGACAGCGCGAGCGATCGGCGTCGGCTCGATCACGTACGACGCCGGCGTCGCGGCAGGCCGCTCCAGCGGACTGCGCTCCACGTTCTCCAACTACGGACACGGTCTCGACCTCGTCACGCCCGGCGAAGGGGTCCTGTCACTCTCGCCAGGCTCGAGCGACGTCGGCCCGTATCTCGGCACGTCGTTCGCGGCCGCCGTCGCGTCGGGTTCGATCGCGTACCTCTTCTCCGTCGCACCCGCTACCACGCCCGACGAGCTGCGGAGCGCTCTGATCGACACGGCGCGGCCGTATCCGCCCTCGTCGCCCGATACGTATCGCTACGGACGTGGCCGTCTCGATGTCTGGTCGGCCCTGGGCAGGCTCGGCGTCCCCCTGCCGGAGGGCGCACCCGACTGCGACCGGCTGTGCGGCGACACACGGTACGGCACTGCCGCAGCCATCGCCGCCAGGCAGTTCCCCGGTACCGTGGAGACCGTCATCCTCGCCTCCGGCGAGGACTTCCCCGACGCGCTCGCCGCGGGCGTGCTCGCGGACGTCGTAGGCGGCCCGGTGCTCCTGACGCGCGCCGCATCGCTCCCGCCGGAGACGGCGTCGCAGATCTCTCGGCTCTCGCCCGCTGAGATCGTCGTCGTGGGCGGGCCCAGCGCCGTCTCCTCCCCCGTCGCCGAAGCGGCACGCTCGCTCGCGGGCGCGCGGCTCGTCCGCGTGCAGGGCTCCGACCGCTACGAGACGGCACTCGAGGTCGCGCGCGAGGTCGCCGACCGCTCGGGCGAGACACCTTCGACCGTGGTCCTCGCGTCGGGACTGGACTTCCCCGACGCGCTCTCCGCGGTGCCCATGGCGGCGGCCGGTCGCCAGCCGATCCTGCTCTCTCGCACGGATGACGTCGGGTGGGCCTCGCGCCTGGCGCTCGACGAGCTCTCGGCCCAGGAGGTCGTCATCGTGGGCGGCTCGGGGGTCGTCGGCGACAGCGTCGAAGTGAGCCTCCGCTCCCGCGGCCATGACGTCACGCGGGTCTGGGGCTCAGATCGCTATCAGACGTCGCGCGAGGTCGCAGCGTTCGCCGTGGGACGAGGCATCCTCGACTTCGACGCGCTCGGACTCGCGACGGGGCGCGACTTCCCCGATGCACTCGCGGGCGGCGGCTACATGGCACACAGGGGCTCCCCGCTCATCCTGGCCGACTCGCTCGACGTCTCGCTCTCGCGCTGGCTCGAGGATCGCAGCGTCGACGTGAAGGGTCTCGACGTGTTCGGCGGCGCGGCCGCCGTCAGCGAGGTGCTCGAGGCGCAGGTCGCGATGAGCCTCGTCGACGAACGCTAGCCCGTCTCCTCGGACTGCGGCGGTCCCTTCGCCGGAAGCATGACCGTGAACGTGCTGCCGGCCCCCGGCGTGCTCTCCACGCTCACCTGACCCCCGTGCGCGCGAGCGATCTCGCGCACGATGAAGAGACCGAGCCCGAAACCGCCGAATCTGCGCGTCGCTGACATGTCGGCCTGCGTGAAGCGGTCGAAGATGGAGCCGATGGCGTCGGGCTCGATGCCGATCCCCTCGTCGCCGACGGACAGGAGCAGGGTGCGCCTGTCGCTCGTCAGACGGACGGTGACCGTTCCGCCGTCCGGAGAGTACTTGACCGCATTCGACACCAGATTCGAGACGAGACTCCCCACGCGCTCGGGATCGCACGTGATCTCCGGCAGGTCCTGCTGTATCTCCATGACGAGCTCGTGGTCCGGACCCATGGAGACGGCCTCCGCGTATTCCGCGACGAGCGGCCCGACTAGACAGCCGCGCACATCGAGGGGGAACCGGCCACTCTCGAGCTGCGAGACCTCCAACAGCTCCTCGACGAGGCGCTGCATCTCGCTGCCGTGAAAGCGGATCTTCTCGGCGAAGCGCTGTGACTCGTCGTCGTGTTCTCCGCGCCCGGAGAGCAGAAGGTCGGTGAACGCGATGATGCTCGTCAGCGGTGTCCTCAGTTCGTGCGAGATCATGGAGAGGAAGTCCGTCTTCGCTTGCTCGAGACGCTTGCGGTCGGTGATGTCCTGCTTCACGACGACGATGCTCTCGAGCCTGCCGTCGAGCCCCAGCACCGGAGCGAGGGTGACCTCCTCGCTGTACTCCTCGGAGTTCTTCCGCGTAGAGACGATCTCACCGTGCCACGACCGGCCCTCCGCGAGCTCCCCCATCGGATCGGGCACCGTGCCCGCCAGGCGCAGCAGTAGAGGGAGCTTGCGCCCGCGCATCTCGTCGAGCGAGTACCCCGAGAGCGACTCGTGGGCCGGGTTCGCCCAGAGGATGTGGCCGTCCGCGCCCGTGATGAGGATGGCGTTCGCAGCGGAGGTGAGCGCCGTCGACTGGAGCTGGAGCCGGCGTTGGTTCTCCGCGAGTGCGAACGTGAGCCCGATCCGCTCCACGCACCGCTCGAGCATCGATACGAGCTGGTCGTCGAAGGACGAGACGTCGCGCGCGCAGAACGCCACCGCTCCCATGACGGTCCCGAACGCGGCGAGCGGCACCGCGAGGATCGCGCCGACGTCTACCTCCTTCGAGACCATCTTGAGTTCGGGGGGCATGTCGTCCAGCGTGTCGAGGACGACATCGGAGGATCCCAGCGCCTGGGTCACCGCCGTGGGGAAGCCCGTCGCCTCGCTCATGAACAGGTCGAAGTCGGCCGAAGCGGCCGAGCCCGCGCTCGCCCTGAGCTCGAGCCTCCCGCCAGGCGTGCGCACCACCACAGCGACCATCTGCAGATGGAGCGCCTGCGCGAGGCGCACGCAGAGGTCGAGCAGGGCCTCTTCGACCGAGTCCTCCACCAGCACGGCGTTGTTGAGCTTCGCCACGACCGCGTCGCAGACCTCCGCGCGCACCCTGAGCGTGACGTCCAGCCCGAACGTGAGGACCCCGGCCGCGTTTCCCGATTCATCCGTGCGGACGGTGTCCGACCAGTCGAGCGTCCGCTCACGGCTCGACTTCGTCCTGATGACCCCGGTCATCCGCAGCGGATAGAGACCGCCGGTGATGTTCTCGAACTGCTTCTCGTAGCGTCCTCTGGCGTACTCGGGGACGAGCAGCTCGAGGAAGTCCCGGCCGATCGCCTCAGGAGCCGAGTACCCTGTGATCCTCTCGGCCCCGCGGCTGTACAGCTCGATCGTGCCATCCGAGTCCAGCCCGCAGATGAGGAGGTCCGCGACCTCGATGACCTGGGAAGTGAAGTCGCGCTCGCGACGGAGATCCGATTCGATCCTCTTGCGCTCGGTGAGGTCCCGGCTGAGCTGGGTCACCTTCTCCTCGAGCTTGCGCACGAGTCTGCCGCTGTACTCGTCGAGGACGAGGGTCTCGTCGTCGCGGGTGAGCGTCGCGTCCGGCGCGGCCGGTTCCCTCTCCGCCACCTCGGCGATCGCCGACTCGACCTCGGCCAGGAGTGCGTCGGGCTCCATGGGTTTCAGCAGGAAGCGGTCGGCCCCCATATGCTCGGCGAGACGCCGGTCCTCGGGGTCGGTGTAGCTCGCCGTGTAGAAGATGAACGGGGCGCCGGCAAGACGCTCGTCCTTCTTGCACTCCATACACAGTCGGTAGCCGTCCATCCGAGGCATGAGGATGTCGGAGACGATCGCGTCCACGTCCCGCAGCCGGGCCTTCTCGAGCGCCTCCTCGCCATCCTCGGCGAGCACCACCTCGTAGCCCTTCGCCGAGAACAGGGTGTCCAGGAGGAGGCGGCTCGCCTCGTCGTCGTCGGCGACGAGTATCCTCATCGTCCGTCCGGCTCGCTCGCCTCGGTGCCTTGGAGGAAGCCCTCCACCTGCCGGACGAACGTCCCCGGCTCGATGGGTTTGGGGATGTAGCCGACGCATCCGGCCTGCACCGCGCGATCGCGGTCGCCGGTCATCGAGTAGGCGGTCAAGGCGACCACCGTGACGTCCTCCAGGCCTGGCGAGTGAAGGATCCTCCGCGTGGCCTCGAGGCCGTCGAGTCTCGGGAGCAGCAGGTCCATGAGGATGAGATCCGGCTCCATCTCGCGCGCCTTCTCGACGGCTTCTTCGCCGTCGTGCGCGACGTCGACGTCATACCCGCCCTGTTCGAGCAGGTAGCGAGTCAAGTACAGGTTCTGGGGATCGTCTTCCACGACGAGGATGCGAGAGCCCACGGTAACCCTCCCTCGCCCGGTGTCTCAGGCCCCGGGACTGCCCCCAACAGTATGCACGACTTCCTCACCGTACGCCGTGACGCCCATCGACCGCTCGGAGAGCTCCTCGAGACGCTCGCGAAGGTCGTTCGGGACAGAGTCGACGAGATCGATCTCCTCGCCCGTCAGCGGGTGTTCGAAGCGCAGCCGGTACGAGTGGAGGAACTGCCTCGTCAGACCGAGGTCGTGCCCCCTGCGCTTCCGGCCGTACGTCTGGTCGCCGACGACGTGGTGGTCGATGTAGGCCATGTGGACCCGTATCTGGTGTGTCCTGCCCGTATGCAGCTTGCACTCGAGCAGCGTGAGACCGTCGTCGGAGTAGTCCGTGTCGAAGCGCTCCACTACCGAGAAGTTCGTCACGGCTTGCCGGGATTGCGGGCCGTGCGTGACGGCCATCTTCATCCGTTCCTTCGGATGGCGGCCGATCGGCGCATCGACGATACCCGTGTCCGGAGCGATGAGGCCGTGCACCAGGCAGCAGTAGCGACGGTCGACGGCCCGGATCCTGATGGCCTCGGAGAGCGCCGCCTGCGTCTCGTCGTCCTTCGCCGCGAGCATGAGCCCGGACGTGTCCTTGTCGAGCCGGTGCACGATACCGGGCCGCTCGACACCCCCGAGACTGCCGAGCGAGTCGCAATGCCAGAGCAACGCGTGCACGAGCGTCCCTGAGTGGTGGGCATCGGTGGGGTGCACGACCATCCCGGCGGGCTTGGACAGCACGATCAGATGCTCGTCCTCGAAGCGCACGTCGAGTGGGATGTCCTCGGGCTCGAGCGTCGTCTCGAGCGGCGGGGGGAGCTTCACCTCGACGAACTCCCCCGCACGGGTGACGTGGTGCTTGCCGATCATCGTGCCGTTGACGGTGACCAGCCCTCGATCGATGAGCCGTTGCCCGAAGGACCGGCTCGGCACGAGTCCGATCTGGGCGATGACCTTGTCGATGCGCCCACCGGCCTCATCACCCTTGATGGTGTGCGTGAGGACCTCCGTCTCGTTCACGGAGACTGCTCCTCGGGCTCGGGGGCCGGCCGCGAGAACAACACATGCACCACGAGGATGGCCGTACCCACGACCACGGCGCTATCGGCGACGTTGAACACGGGCCAGAAGGAGACCTCCACGAAGTCGACCACCACGCCAGTCGTCACCCGGTCGACGAGGTTGCCGATCGAGCCTCCGGCCACGAGACCGAGCGCCAGGAGCACCCACGGCTCCCGGGGCTTCGCGCGCCACAGGTAGATGACGACGGCGACGATGACCAGGCTTCCGACCGCGGCGAGAAGCAGCTGCCTGCCCTGCAGGACGCCGAATGCGGCGCCCGCGTTCTCGACCCGGGTGAACTGCAGCACGTCGCCGAGCACATCCACGGACTGGGAGGGTCGCATGAACTCGCGGACGAGCGCCTTGGTGGCGCGGTCGAGCATGAGCGTTGCGGCGGCCGTGACGGCGAAGACAGTCAGCGCCGCCCTCTGGCTCAGGATGCCTCTTCCCATTCCTTGCAGGCGATGCACAGCTCGGCGGACGGGACGGCCTCGAGCCGGGAGACGGAGACGTCCTTGCCACACCTCTCGCATGTGCCGTACTCGCCCTCGTCCATACGGACGAGGGCCTTCTCGACCTGCTCGAGAAGGTGCTTGGAGTTGCCCACGAGACCCATGTCCAACTCGCGCGAGAAGGTCGCCGTGCCCTGATCGGCCATGTGGTCGCGATAGTTGTTCTCGCCCGTGGCGTCCGACACGTTCTCGGCGCCCTCGCGCTCCATCTCCTCGATCTCGCTCACCAGTCGCTGCTGCTCGTCCTCGAGCGAGCGCCGGAGTCTGCTGCGTGTCTTCGCGTTCACGTCCGAAGGCCTCCAAGACGACCCTGAGATAAGGAATGCGCTGTTCACATGGGTCGTTCGCTATGCAAGGAGTATAGCAACCGTCACGCGGCGGCGACAGAGCCGCGTGCGGGCGTGCCGTCTGCGGCTACTCGAGACCCGAGAGGACTCCCGCACACCGCTCGCACACGTCCGCATGCTCGGGGTCGATCCCGAGCGTCCGGAAGTTCCAGCAGCGCGGGCACTTCTCCCCGTCGGCCGGCTCCACTTCGACCTCGACACTCGGGTCCTCGCCTGCCTCCGCGCCGCCCGACGACTCGACCCCGACATCGCTCACGATGAAGAGGTCCGCGAGCGCCGGACGCTCCCGCAAGGCTGCGAGAAGCGGGCCGTCGTCGCCCTCTTCGCGGACGCGCACGACGACCTTCGCAACCTGGCTCTTGGCTACGAGCTTGGCGTCTCGGGCCTCTTCGAGCGCCTTGGTGACCTCGGCACGGACGGCGAGCACGCGCTCGTAGACACCGCGCAACTCTGCCGCCTCATCGTCGGGGACGTCGATGGAGGGCCACCCCGCCAACTGTACGGATCCCGCGGTCCTGAGCCGATCGGGCATGGAGTGCCAGACCTCCTCCGAAGTGAAGGAGAGGATAGGCGCGAGCATGCGCGCGAGTGCCGCAGTGATCTCTGCGAGGACGGTCTGGGCGCTCCTTCGGGAGCGCGAGTCCACGCTGTCCGAGTAGAGCCGGTCCTTCAGCACGTCCAGATAGAAGGCGGAAAGATCCGTCACGCAGTAGCCGAAGATCGTGCGGTAGACCTGGTGGGACGTCCACGCCTCGTACGCACCGGTCACGCGATCCACGACGTCGGAGAGGCGCACCATCGCGTAGCGATCGAGTTCGGGCATGTGCTCCCAAGCCACGGCCATGGAGGGCTCGTAGTCGTCGAGGTTCCCGAGCATGAAGCGGAACGTGTTGCGGATGCGCCGGTACGCTTCCGACGTACGCTGCAGGATCTCTTCGGACACCGAGACGTCCTGACTGTAGTCGGCGGACGCGACCCACAGGCGGATGATGTCGGCGCCGTAGGTCCCCATCACCTTGAGCGGGTCCACGACGTTGCCGAGCGACTTCGACATCTTGCGGCCGTCGCCGGCCACGATGAAGCCGTGCGTGAGAACGTGTTCGAAGGGGGCCGTCCCGATCGTCCCCACCGCCGTGAGTAGCGACGACTGGAACCAACCGCGATGCTGATCCGAGCCCTCTAGGTACAGCTCGGCGGGCCTGTGCAGTTCGTCGCGGACCGCGAGCACGCTCTCGTGCGACGAGCCCGACTCGAACCAGACGTCCAGGATGTCCGTCTCCGCCACGAGCTCGCTCCCGTCGCACGACGGGCACACGACGCCTTCCGGCAGATAGTCGGAGGGGTCTTTCGTGAACCAGGCATCCGCCCCTTCGGTGGCGAAGAGGTGCTCGACCGCGGAGAAGGTCTCGTCGTCTGCCACGACCTCGTTGCAGGCCGCGCAGTGGTGCACGGGGATGGGGACGCCCCACGCACGCTGCCGGCTGATACACCAGTCGGGCCGCTCGGACACCATCGCGGAGATCCGGTTCACCGACCACGCCGGTACCCAGTCCACCTCGTCGATGGCCTTCATGGCGTCGTCGCGGAGGCCGGCCGCGTCCATCGAGATGAACCACTGCTCGGTCGCACGGAAGATCACGGGGCGCTTGCAGCGCCAGCAGTGTGGGTAGCTGTGGTCCGTCTTGCCGGCTCGGACGAGCGTGCCCGCATCCCCGAGCATCTCGATGATCTTCGGGTTGGCGTCGTCCACGTGTATCCCGGCGAACGGACCTCCGCCCTCGTCGAAGACGCCGTCGTCGTCCACGGGCATCGGCGCGCGGAGACCGAACTCGACGCCGATCAGGAAGTCCTCATCGCCGTGCCCAGGCGCCGTATGCACGACGCCCGTGCCGGTCGACAGCTCCACGTGCGGACCGACGACCGCGACACCGGTCTGGTCCGGGTGGATCGGGTGCGCGTACGTGAGCGACGTCAGCTCCGCACCCTTCGCCCGGCCCGGCAGCACCCGGTACTCCTCCCACCCGGCGACATCCGCGACCTGGTCCACGAGCTCCTCCGCGAGGACGACCGCTTCGCC
>JAUVQN010000025.1 GCA_030598125.1 Coriobacteriia bacterium
CCGGGGGGCGCGGCCCCCCGCCGCCCGCGACCATCCCAGTCGAACCTTATCCCAAACCCGCTGCGCTCGCTCGCACAGCGGGCCGGTCGTGACGGCTCGCCGCACGATCTGAGAGCGGTCCGGGAGGACTGGCGACAGTGTTGCTGGGTATATGTCCTACTACGACCCCGGTGCACGGGAGGTGACTTCGGGAGTGGACAAGTGCCCTGGCCAGGACCTTCGCTTCCTCACGACCGAAGAGATCCCGTGTCCCTCGTGCGCGACGCTCGTGGAGCTCTTCAGCGACGAGCAGAAGCGACGCTGTCCCCGGTGTGGCGCGCGCGTGACCCGCGACGCGGCTCCGCTCTGCGCGTCGTGGTGCTCGTCGGCCCGCTCGTGCCTTGGCGAGGAGCGCTACGACAGGCTCGTCACGGAGAAGGCCCTCGAGGCGCCCCGCGACGAGCCGACCGGCGGCGATGGCGACGGCAGCGACCCCGGCTAGTGACCGTGGCCGTGCATCATCTCGACGGCGTGCTCGAGCTGGCCCGCGACGACGCCGAACGACTCGACCGCCGCCTTCTCGCTTCCCGGCAGGTTCACCACGAGCGTCGTGTCGCAGATGGCGGCCGCACCGCGTGAGAGCATCGCGCGCCTGGTGACGCCCATACTCTGCGCGCGGATCGCCTCGGCGATGCCCGGCGCCTCGCGGTCGCAGGCGTCGAGGGTCGCCTCCGGCGTCACGTCGCGGGGGCCGAACCCGGTTCCTCCACACGTGAGGATCACGTCGGCCCCGTCATCGGCGAGATCGGCGATCATCCGCGCGATCACCGCGCGCTCGTCGGGCACGACCCGCACGACGCGCACGCGCCATCCTGCCTGCTCGCACAGCTTCCTCACGGCGGGCCCCGCGGTATCCTCGGCCTCTCCGGAAGCTCGCGTGTCCGAGCAGGTCACGATTGCGATCTCGAGTGTCATGTCGCGTCCCCTGGGTCGACCCGCTCGTACGTCCCCTCGCCCTCGGCGAGCACCTCCACGGTGTCACCCGGGGCGACGTCGCCTGCGTGCGTGACGACGGCGAACACGCCCTCTCGGGGCATCACGCAGTCCCCGACCTGCTCGTAGATGGCGCACCGGTCGTGGCACTCCTTGCCGTGCTGTGTGAGCACGAGCCGCACCGCGCCGCCCACGCCGAGCTCGGTCCCGATGGGGAGCGCCAGCAGGTCGAGTCCCTTCACGGTGAGGTTCTCGGCGAAGGCTCCCGGTCCGACGTCCGCGCCGGCCTCGCGCATCTTGTCGATCGACTCGAGCGCGAGCAGGCTCACTTGCCGGTGCCAGTCCCCGGCGTGCGCGTCGCCCTCGATGCCGCGGTCGAGATCGAGGCTCGCCCGCTCAACGGGCACCTTCTTCATCCCGGTCTCCGGCGAGACGTTGACCGAGACCAGCCTAGCCGGCGCATCTCCCGCCCAGGGCTCACTCATCGCTGTCCTCCACACTCCACGCTCCCGATGCGCCGCCGTCCTTGCTCACGAGGCCCACTTCGAAGGTGATTCCTCGCTCCACCGCTTTGCACATGTCATACACGGTGAGCGCCGCGACCGAAGCGGCCGTGAGGGCCTCCATCTCGACGCCGGTGGGGCCTATGGTCTCGCAGGTCGCCGCGATCCGGATGCCGGGCTGGACGCTTTCGGCGTCAGTGTCGAGCTCCACCGTCGCATGCGTGAGCCCGATGGGGTGGCAGAGCGGGATGAGCTCCGACGCCCGCTTCGCGGCCATGATGCCCGCGATCCGCGCCGCGGCGAACACGTCGCCCTTGGGCAACTCCCCGGCGGTGATCAGCCGGAGCGTCTCCGCTCGCATCGCCACGAAGGCGTCCGCCTGTGCTCGCCGGCGCGTCTCGGGCTTCCCGCCCACGTCGACCATGCGCGCCGCACCGGACGCGTCTAGGTGCGTCAGGCGGTCGCCGGCGGGTCTCTTCTCGTCACTCGTCACGATCTCAGCCTCCAATCTGCGACATCGAGCGCAGCGTCCCAGCGCGCGTGCCGTGTCCTTCGGGCCGGGCAGCGACCGCCTCGTGGATGGCGGAGCGCACGTCCTCGTCGGTCCCCGTGCGGAGCGCTTCGCGGACGTCGATCTCGTCGTCCGAGAAGAGGCAGACGCGCAGGCGTCCGTCCGCGGTGAGCCTGAGCCGGTCGCACGTCCCGCAGAAGTGCTCCGACAGCGGAGTGATCACCCCGATCGTGCCCGTGGCGTGCTCGAAGCGGTGGTAGCGGGCGGGCCCCCATCCCCCCGGCGACTCCGCGGGCTCGAGCGCGCCCAGCCCGAGCTCCGGGCCGAGAACGCGCAGCCGCGCCAGGATCTCCGTCGCGGGGATCGGCTCCTCGCGCACGCCCGAGCCGATCAGCGGGGGCGACCCGAGCGTCATGTACTCGATGAAGCGGACGTGCACCGGCCGCTCCGCCGTCAGCAGCGCGAAGGCCCCGAGGTCCTGCGAGAGACTCCGGGCGGCCACGACGTTGAGCTTGACCGGGTCGAGGCTGGCGTCGAGGGCCGCGTCGACGCCCTCGAACACGTCGGCCAGCCGTCCGCCGCCCGTGATGCGCTCGAAGACGTCCGCGTCGAGCGAGTCCAGCGAGACGTTGACCCGCTCGACTCCCGCGTCGGCGAGCGATTCCGCCATGTCGGCCAGATGCGTCCCGTTCGTGGTGATCGCCAGGCCGTCCAGGCCGGGAATCTCAGCGAGCCGCGCGGCGTGGCCGACGATGCCCTTGCGCACGAGGGGCTCTCCGCCGGTGAGACGCACGTGCGTGACGCCCTCTTCGACGGCGATCCGGACGAAGCGCTCGATCTCCTCGTAGGAGAGGATGTCCTCGCGCGGGCGGAGCTCTATCCCGTCCGGCATGCAGTATGCGCACCGCAGATCGCAGCGGTCGGTCACGCTCACGCGTAGATACCTCACCGTGCGGCCGTAGCCGTCAGTCAGCATGTGACGTCCCTCCCGCCATCGAGGAACGAGTCCTCCACGAGGTCGGCCAGTGCCGGCGCCTGGTCGGGTCCGAACACGGCGACGCCGGGAGGGGCCGCTACCTCGTCCGTCACGAAGGCGAAGAGCTCGTCCGCCCCGAACCGGGCGCCTTCCTCGCATCCCCCGAGCGAGACCTCGATGCGGACGCGGGCCGCTTCGCCGAAGCCCTCTGTGAGCAGGATATCGGCGCCGTCGGCCTCGCGAGCGAGCTCGTCGAGCGTCCGCTCGCGATCGACCCTGCGGAACGGGGCCCGCTCTCCCGGCGAGCTCACCATCGTGAGCCGTGCGCCGGCCTGCGCAGCCCGCCACGTGTCCTTGCCGGGGGTGTCGATGGGCGTGTCGTGCGCGTGATGCCGCGCGGTGGCGACCCGGTATCCTCGCTCGACGAGCTCGCCGACGAGCAACTCGAGCACGGTGGTCTTGCCGCAGCCCTTCCGTCCCACGATGGAGACGACGGGGATATCGTGTGCCACCAGGCCTCCTTCGCCCTAGAAGCAGCCGAGGTCGCAGTCTCGGACCTTGACCCCGATGTCGTCGGCAGCCGCTCCGGCGACGCGGTACCCCACGCCCATGTCCTCCGCGAGCTTGCGAAGCGTAGGGCAGGCGATCTTGCCGTCCGCGGCCTTCACTTGGACCGCCTCGCGTACCTCCTGCGGGATCTCTCCCTCGTACGCCGTCTTGTCCGTTCCGCTCATGGCGTTCCCTCCTCGGTGTCGAGTCTCATCGCGTCCACTTCGCTGCCCGCCTCGAAGCGCTCCTCACCCTCCGGCAGGACGAGCAGGCAGTTGCCCCGATGCGCCGCCGTCAGCAGCGCGGAGGACTGTCGTCCGGAGAGCGACGCGACGAGGCGGCCGTCGTCGTCCCGCTCGAGCCTGGCGCGGAAGTAGTAGCGGCGATCGGGCCGCTTCTTCACGTCGTGCGCGAGGATCACTCGCACGACCGGCCGGTCCAACGAGGAGAACCCTTGCATGAGTCTCAAGGCCGGACGCACGAAGATCTCGAAGCCGACGTACGTCGAGGTGGGGTTCCCGGGCAGTCCGAAGAAGGGTACCCCCCGGATGGAGCCCATCGTCTGCGGGTTGCCGGGGCGCATCGCGACCCGGCAGTACTCCATCTCGCCGAGTTCCTCGAGGACCGGCTTGACGAAGTCGAAGTCGCCGACGCTCACGCCGCCGGATGCGACGATGAAGTCGGCCTCGTCCGCGGCGCGGGAGAGCGCCTGGCGCGTGGCCTCGATATCGTCGGGGACGATAGGGAACCGCAGGGGCACGCCGCCCGCGAGGCTCACCTGCGCGGCTATCGAGTAGGAGTTCGAGTTGCGGATCTTGCCCGGCCCCGGCTTCTCGCGCACCTCGACCAGCTCGTCCCCCGTGGAGACGACGGCCACCTCGGGGCGGCGGAACACATCCACGGTGTCGTGGCCGGTGGAAGCGAGCAGTCCGATGGCGGCGGGACCGACCACGTCGCCGGCCGAGAGCACCACGTCGCCGGCCGAGACCTCTTCCCCGCGCCGCCGCACGTTCTCGCCCCCGGTGAGGGGGCGCTCCACCGCGACGCGCCCTCCCGCGCCACCGTCGCCTCCGACCCCGTTCGTATACTCGACCATGACGACCGCGTCGGCCCCGCCCGGCATCGGCGCTCCGGTCATGATGCGAGAGGCCTGGCCGGGCCCCACCTCGGCCTCCGGCCACGCGCCCGCCGCGATGTGCTCGAGCACGTCGAGTTCGACCGGCGTACCTCTCTCAGCGCCAGCGACGTCCTGCGCACGCACGGCGTACCCGTCCATCGCCGAGTTGTCGAAGGGGGCCACGTCCACATCTGACACGGCGTCCGCGGCCAGGACCCGGCCTAGCGCATCGAGGAGTCTGACGTTCTCGGGCTCGAGACGCGCGCATCGGGCGAACAGCACACGGCGGGCCTCTTCCACGGTGACGCTCATCTCATCGGACCCCTCGCCGCTCGACGCGTTCTGCGTGTGTGTACGAGATCATCCCACGTCCGCGTGCGTAGCCCACAAGCGTGATCCCGAGGGAGTCCGCGATCTCGACGGCGAGATCCGTAGAGGCCGTGCGAGAGACGACCACGGGGACACGGGCCTTGGCCGCCTTCACCACCATCTCGTAGGAGATGCGTCCGGGGGTGAGAAGCATCCCGCCGGCCGTCGGAAGGCGGTCTAGCCATGCGCGACCGAGCACCTTGTCGAGGGCGTTGTGACGCCCGATGTCCTCGCGGGCCAGCAGGAGCGAGCCGTCTCGACCCAGGGCGCACGAATGCACGCCGCCGGTCCGCCGGTACTCCGTTGCGGCCCTGCTCATCTCACGCACCAGGGCGCTCAGAGTCGCGTCGTCGGTCGTCATGTCGCTCTCAAGGGGTGTCAGCCCCCGCGCGTGGCCGACGGTCACGAAGGTGAAGCCCTTGCCGCATCCCGACGTGAAGTGCCGGGTCCGGAAGAACATGTCGTCGGGCACGCTCTCCCGCGAAGTGACCTCCACGCCGCCGGTCTCATCGTCGACGGTCACTCCTTCGAAGGCGTCGCGGTCCACGATGAGCCCCTCGGCGAGCAGGAAGCCGACGGCGAGCTCCTCGAGGTCGTGTGGTGAGGCCTGGACCGTCGCGATCTCGGTCTCGTTCATGCTGATTGTGACGGGCCGCTCCTGGGGAAGCGGTCGGTCCGCTCCCGCGGGAGTGCCGCCCAGGTCCTCCGGCTCATTGACGTTCGCGAAGCTCTCGAGTTCGGGGTCGGCTTCGCGCAGACGCTCCTCGGGCACGCGCGCGACGCGCACTCGCCCCATGAGCCCGAGCGGTCTGTGCTGCCCGGACGCGAGAGACGCACGGGCGGCGTCGAGGCATCGCCTAGAGTAGAGGGCGAGCAGCGGCTCGGCCCCCTTCGATGTGAACGGCACAACGGCGTCCACACTCTGGCGGTGCTCCCAAAGCAGGCGGATGAGATCGGGTCGGATGGAGGGCATGTCGGCGGCGACGGTGAGGACCCACTCGTCCTCCGCGGCCGCGAGCGCCGTCACGATCCCTCCGAGAGGCCCCCGTGCGGGCAACTCGTCCGCGAGCACCTTCACCCCTTGGGGCAGTCCCGCGTCACGGAGCGCCTCGGGACGGTTGGTGACGACGATCGTGTGAGCGCACACTGTGCTGACGATGGAAACGACGTGCGCCACGAGCGTCGTGCCGTCCACGGGCAGCAACGTCTTGTCCAGACCCATGCGCCGGGAGTCGCCGCCGGCGAGCACTGCCGCCGTGACTGGGATCCTTGCGGTGCGGCCCGTCACACCATCACCTCCGCCCGGTCGTCCGCGGTCACGCGCACGGCGGTGGCCTTGAACGCCGCGACCACGGCCACCTCGGGCGCGATTGAGAGCTCGCGGACGGCGGCTCGGGACACGCTCGCGGCGAGCCTGAGCGAGCCGTGCCCGACCGTCACGACGTACGTCGCGCCGCGGGGGCTCACGGAGAGGACCTCCGTGTGGATCAGGTTGCGGATCGAGGTAGCAGGGATGTCTTCGCCTTCCTTCACGAGCGCCACGTCCTCGGGCCGGATGCCGAGCCGTACGGGGGTACCCGCGGGCAGGGCGCCCACGGCGACGATCTCGACGCCGTCGCAGTCCACGTGGATCGCACCGTCCTCTGCGGAGAGGACGGTGCCCCTGAGCGGAGGCTCCATCCCGACGAACCCGGCCAACCAGTCGTCGCGGGGGAGCCCGATCACGTCTTCGACCGGGCCCTCCGCGACGATGCGGCCATCGCGCAGCACGGCGGCCCGATCGGCGACGACGCCCGCTTCCTCCTGGTCGTGCGTGACGTAGACCGCGGTGGTCCCGCCGTGGTGTAGGATGCGGGAGAACTCGACCATCATGTCGCGCTTGAGCGGCGCGTCGAGCGAGGTCAGCGGCTCGTCGAGGAGCAGGACCTTCGGAGCGAGCACGAGCGCGCGAGCCAGGGCGACGCGCTGCGCCTCGCCTCCGGAGAGCCGGAGAGCGGAGGCGTCTCCCATGTCGGAGAGGCCGACCCGCTCGAGTGACGCCTCGACCCGGCCGGGTCGCTCGGACCGAGGCACGCCGCGCAGACGCAGGCCGAGCGCCACGTTCTCGGCGACCGTGCCGTGGAAGAGATAAGGGTTCTGGAACACGGCGGCCATCTCGAGCCGGCCCTCGCGCGAGCGGGTGTCCACGCGCTTGCCGGCCAGCAGGACCCGGCCGCTGTCGGGCTGCTCGAGGAGCCCGAGTACACGGAGCAGCGTCGACTTGCCCGAGCCTGAGGGCCCGAGGAGGGCGAGCGTGCCTCCTTCGGGCACGTCGAGACACTCGATGTCGAGCGTGAACCTGTCTGTGTACGAGACACGCAGTCCCTCCGCCCTCAGGAGTGGCGTCGACGCGCTAGCGTTCATAGCGCACGCCCGAGTGCTGGACTACCGTGAGCATCCCGTTCACCAGCATCGCGATCCCGACCAGGATGAGGCCGAGCGCGACGGCCGTGCCGAAGCGGCCCTGCCTCGTCTCGAGCACGATCGCCGTGGTCATGACCCGTGTGGAGCCCTCGATGTTGCCGCCCACGAGCATGACGGCGCCCACCTCCGAGATGACCGCGCCGAAGCCGGCGATGATCGCGGCCGCGACTCCCCGTCGCGCCTCGCGGACGGTGAGCCAGGCCTCCTGGAGCCGGTTGGCGCCGAGCGAGCGCGCCTGGAGTCGCAAGTCGAGCGGCACGGACGCGACGGCCGCCGCTGTCACGCCGGCGACGAGGGGAGTGGCGATGACGAATTGCGCCAGCACCATGGCCGGGCGGCTGTAGAGTAGTCCGAGGTCCCCGAGCGGACCGCTTCTGGACAGCAGCATGAACACGAACAGGCCCGCGACCACAGGCGGGAGACTCATGCCCGTGTTCACGAGCCCGTGCATGCCACGGGTCGCTCGGGACCTGCCGGTCCCGAGCGTGTAGCCGAGCGGCAGACCGCTCAGAGCACCGTGAGCCCCCGCAGTGGCGGACACCAGGAGCGAGAGCGCGACTCTCTCCCAGAGACCGCTATCCGGGTCGAACAGCAGCCGGGCTGCCTCCGATATGAGGGTTGCGAGATCCACCAGGCTGCACGACCTTCCTCACTCGGACGCGTTCGGCGTGAAGAGCGTGTCCTCGGTACCCTCCAGCGTGAACGAGGCGTTGACTTCCTGGCCCTCATCGCTCGTGATCCAGTCGGTGAAGGCCTCCGCCCCCTCCGGGTTCGCCGCATCCGCGATCGGGATGACGCCGTACTGGTTGAAGAGCGCCGGGT
Organism: Coriobacteriia bacterium; assembly: GCA_030598125.1. Classification (GTDB taxonomy): domain Bacteria; phylum Actinomycetota; class Coriobacteriia; order Anaerosomatales; family JAUVQN01; genus JAUVQN01. The sequence continues at coordinate 8,283 of JAUVQN010000025.1, forward strand.
CGTCCTCGACGAGGACGACGAGCGTCGAATCGTCTCCTTGGGACAGGTACGTGGCGCGGTCGGTCAGCGCGTACGCGTCAGTCTCGGATGCCATCCGAAGGACGGCTCCCATGCCCTGTCCGGCGGAGACGTACCAGTCGCCTTCCGGCTCGACCCCGGCCGTCTCCCACAGGGTGAGCTCCTTCTTGTGCGTCCCGGAGTTGTCGCCGCGCGACACGAACGTCCCTTCCGTGTCGGAGAGCACGGCGAGCGAGTCGGCAGCATCCTCCCCACCGGCGATGCCGGCCGGGTCGTCCGCCGGGCCGACGACTATGAAGTCGTTGTACATCACGTCGCGGCGCTCGAGCCCGTAGCCAGCCTCGACGAGGGCTTCCTCGTCCTTCTTCGCGTGCACGAGGAGCACGTCGGCGTCGCCGGTCTCGCCCAGCGCCAGCGCCTCGCCGGTGCCGACGGCGTGCACCTCGACCTCGTACTCGGGATACGCTTCCTCGAACGCTGGGATCAGCTCGTCGAAGAGCCCCGAGTCCTGCGTGGACGTCGTGGATGCGAGCACGAGGGTCTCGGGAGTGCTCGACGGGCATCCGGCGACGAGTACGAGAAGGAGTGCGAAGACGAGTAGTCCTGCCGCTCGGGCACGGGCGGCGCCTCTCAGGTGGTGCATATGGTCCCCTTTCCAATCGCGGGAGGCGACACCGTTTCCGGCGTCACCCTATCGGTCCGGTGTCCCTGGCCCCGAGTGGGGCCGTAGGTCGTCCGGACTCGGAGACCTGTGAGGCGCGACCGTTGCGCGCCTATTGTCTCCAGTATATGGGACGGCGAACAGGCACGCAATCGAGCGGGCGGAGGGTGACGGCACTGCGGTGCGGGGTTCGCCGGCCTCCGCCGGCTCGCGGCCCTAGCTCGCCTCCACCTTGCTGACGCGCACCGCGGTGATCTTGAGGTCAGGGATCTTGGCGAAGGGGTCCAGGTTCTTGCCGCTGGTCAGCGCGTTGGCGGGCGCGTCCGCGAAGTGGAACGGCATGAAGACCACGCCGGGCTTCGTGCCCTCGGTGATCCTCGCGGGGGCCCGCACGGTGCCGCGCCGGCTGCCGATCTCCAGCAGGTCCCCTTCGCAGACGCAGAGACGCTCGGCGTCCTCGGGTGAGATCTCGGCGTAGCCGTCGGGATTGAGCGTGTCGAGGCCGGCGGAACGGCTGGTCATCGTGTTCGTGTGGAAGTTCCAGAGGTGCCGCCCGGTCGTGAGCACGAACGGGTGCTCGTCGTCCGTGATCTGGGGCGGCGGCGTGTAGTCGACGGCCGCGAACTCGCCGAGCCCGCGTGCGAAGGTCTCCGTGTGCAGGATCGGCGTGCCGGGATGGTCCTCCTCAGGGCAGGGCCACTGAAGCCCTCCCTCTTCCTCGAGGCGCCGATACGTGATACCGCCGTACTGCGGTGTGACCGCGGACATCTCGTCCATCACGTCGTCCGGCGAGTCGTAGTCCATCTCGAAGCCGAGCGCCTCGGAGAGACGCACGATGATCTCCCAGTCGGGGAGCGCGTCGCCGGGGGCCGGGACGACGGGTCGCACCAGTTGCACGCGCCGGTCGGTGTTCGTGACCGTTCCTTCCTTCTCGAGGAAGCTCGCCGCGGGGAGCACGACGTCCGCGTACTCGGTCGTCTCCGTCGGGAAGATGTCCTGTACGACGAGGAAGTCGAGCGCCTCGAGCGCGTCACGGACGTGCGCCTGATCCGGGTCTGTGAGCACGGGGTTCTCGCCCATGATGTACATCGCGTGCATCTCTCCTGCGGCCGCCGCATCCATCATCTCGACGATCGTGAGGCCCGGCGTCTCGGCGAGCTTCGCCTCGGTCTCCCAGAAGTCGCAGAAGCGGTCCAGTGTGCCCGCCCCGCCGAGCGGCTGGTAGCCAGGTAGGCAGTTCGGCAGGCAGGCGAGGTCGCACGCGCCTTGCACGTTGTTCTGACCCCGCAGCGGGTTCACGCCGGTCCCCGGCCGCCCGATGTTGCCCGTGAGCATCGCCAGGTTCGCCAGCGAGCGAACCTGGTCGGTGCCGGACGAGTGTTGCGTGACGCCCATCGCGTAGACGATCGCGGCGCGCTCCGCCGAGCCGTAGAGGAGAGCGGCCTCACGGATGTCGTCCGCCGGGACGCCGGTGATCTCCGCTGCTCGCTCGGCGTCCCACTCTTCGAGCAACTCGCCGAGAGGCTCGAATCCCTCGGTGCGACCGGCGACGAACGCTTCGTCAGTAAGGCCTTCATCGAGGATCGTCCGCATCATCGCGTTGAAGAGCGCCACGTTCGAGCCGGGCTGCACGCGAAGCCACGCGTCCGCGCGCTCAACGATGGGGATGCGCCTCGGATCCACGACGACGATCTTCGTGCCCTTGCGAGCGGCCTTCTTGAGCTCCACGCCGATGACGGGATGCGCCTCGGTCGTGTTCGAACCGACGATGAGCACCACGTCCGCCTCGCCGAGGTCGTCCACCGAGTTGGTCATCGCACCGCTCCCGAACGAGGCGACCAGACCGGCCACCGTGGAGCTGTGTCAAAGTCGGGCGCAGTGGTCGATGTTGTGGGTGCCGATCACCGCCCGCATGAACTTCTGGAAGAGGTAGTTGTCCTCGTTCGTGCACTTCGCCGAGGCGAGCCCCGCCACCGAGTCCGGGCCGTGCTCGTCGCGGGCCTTCGACAGTCCCGCCGCGACGCGCTCCAGGGCCTCTTCCCAGGAGGCGGGCACGAGCTCGCCGTCTTCGCGGACGAGCGGGGTCGTGAGGCGGTCGGGGTGGTTCGCGAACGAGTATCCGTAGCGGCCTTTCGCGCACAGGTTGCCGCCGTTGACTCCGCGATCGAGCGGAGCGCTCGCCCCGACGATGACGTCGTCCTTCACGCGGAAGTGGACCGTGCAGCCCACGCC
>JAUVQN010000081.1 GCA_030598125.1 Coriobacteriia bacterium
CCCAGGGGTACGAGCGCGTCCACGACCTTCACGCCGGTGTGGAGCGGGACGGACACGGGCTCGCGGGCGACGACCCCCGGCGCGAGCCGTTCCGCGGGCTGGTACGAGTCCGGCTGTATCGGCCCCGCCGCGTCGATGGGTTGTCCCATCGAGTTGACGATCCGCCCCAGGAGGCCATCGCCCACCGGCACCTTCAGAAGATGGCCCGTCCGTTTCACGCGGCTGCCCTCGTGTATCTCCTCCTCAGAGCCGAGCAGTATGCAGCCCACCTCGTCGCGTCCGAGGTCGAAGGCGAGGCCGAAGGCCCCGTTCTCGAACTCGACGAGCTCCATCGAGCCGACCCCCCGCACGCCGGCCACGCTCGCCACTCCGTCGCCGACGTCCAGGACGGTCCCGGTGTCCAGCAGTTCGCGGATCCTGAGCTCGGGCTCGGTGGACTCGATCATGTCGCGGATGAGAGGCGAGGCGTCGCCAGGTCCGACGGGGGAGAGTTCCCGCTGTCGTGCGAGAGAACGCTCCAGTTCCGACAGGAACTGGTAACGCGCGTCTAGGACGAGGCGACGATCCTCGCCAAGCATGAGCACAGCGCCGTCTTCCGCGTGGGAGTCCACCCTCGTGTCGACGACGATGTCGCGCCCTGCCGCGGCGGAGAGCTTCTCTGCCAGGGCGTCGGCCACCGCGGGACCCACGTCCACCCTCGTCACGAGTGTGACGCGTCCCCCGTCCAGCGAGGCGAGGGCGGTGCGCAGGTTCGTGTCGCCGATCGAGGCGCCGGTGCCGGGCTCGAATGCCCTGATGGTCTCTTCCGCGAGATGTGCGCGGACCTCGAGGCCGCCCTCCTGCGGGAGGCGCCCGAGTTCGCGCGCGAGTCCCGCGATGGGTTGCGCGGGATCGATGCGTATCTGGTGCCGCTCGTCGAGCACGATCACGGCCCCGCGGATCCTGGCGTCGCGACGCTGCACGACGGTGACGGGCCGTCCGAGGAGTGACGAGAGACGTTCCGCGACGGCCTCCACGGCCTCGGGCTCGAGTTCGACGGCGGTCCGGAGGACGACCTCGTCCTGTGCCGACGCTCTCATGTGGACACCTCCGCTAGGAGAGCGACACGCTCTCGAGGTCGTCGAGGCTCTTGGTGATCGCGTCCTGGATCATCGTGCGCTGCTGTGCCGGCGTGAAGCCCTCGTCGAGGATCTGCCGGACGGCGGTCGTGACCACGTCCACGAGCTGCTCCTGGACGCCTCCGAGCGCCTCCGAGCGCTCCCGTTCGAGCGCCTCGGCGGCCTGTCGCTCGATCTCGGCGACCTCCTCCGCGGCCGTCTCGAGGATGCGCGTGTGTTCCCGCTCCGCTTCCTGACGAGCGTCGGCGCGGATCTCTTCGACCCGGCGCTCGGCGTCCGCTCGCTGCTGGGCCGCCCGCTCGGGGGCCGAGGCCGCCTCAGCTTCGCGTTCCGAGGCCTCCTCCAGTTCGGCGGCGACCCAGTCGCGCCGGTCGGCGAGCATCTTCACGAGCAGACCCTGGCGGTTCCCCAGGCCGACGGCGACCACCCAGATGACGAACACGAGGAGCGCGAACTGCACGAGCTCGATCGCGAACGTGAGGGGGGCGTGCTGGATCTCGTGCAGGGACTCCTGCAGTACCTCGAGCATGTCCGTCCTCCCCTCAGTTCAGCCGCTTCTCGACGATACGATCCACGATCGGCGCGATGGTCTCGTCGTCCACCGGTCCGACGAGCTTGGCGCACGCCAGGCCGACGCATTCGTGGGCCTCACGCACCAGGCGGACGATCTCGCCCTCGCGCTCGGATGCGATCTCGAGCCGACCTTGCTCCAGGCGGCGCTCTGCGGTGTGCTCCGCCCCCGCGATCTCGGCTGAGCGTTCGGACTGCGCCCGCTCGCGCGCTGCGGAGAGGAGCGACTCGCGCTCCGCCTCCGCGGAGGAGACTATCTCGTCCGCCTCCTTCTGGGCGGTCTCGATGAGTGCGCGCGCCTCGGCGCACTTTCCTTGGCACTCGTCGATCCGCTCCCGCCGGTCCTCCAGGACGGCGACGACCTTGTCGAAGAAGACCCTCCGCATGACGAAGTAGGTCGCGACGAATATGAACATGGTGGCGAGTATCACGCGCCAGTCGAGCTGCATGAGCGGGTTCAACTGCATGCATCACACCCCCTGCGTCAGCCGGGGCGCCGCGACGACGTCCCGGAGGGTCGTGTCACAGCGAGACGTTGCCCGCGAGCATCAGCGCGACGACGAGGCAGTAGATGCACAGTGCCTCGATCAACGCCATCCCGATGAGCATCGCGGTGAACAGCTGTGACGCGATATCGGGCTGGCGCGTCATGCCCTCGATCGCCGCCGTCGAGATCCAGCGCATGGAGAGCGCTGCGACGGCGGCGCCGATGCTGATCGGGATCACTGCGATCAGTGCGAGCAGTACCGGCTCCATCTCGGCCTCCTTTCGTCCTTCCCGAGGGGCTCCTCCGCCCCGCTAGGAACTCTCCGCCCCGGCGGCGCCGGGGGTCTCTTCCTCGAGATCCTTCTCCCTCTCTTCCTGGCGATGGATCGCAGCGGCGAGATAGCTCGCCGTGAGCAGCGTGAAGACGAACGCCTGCACGAACGTCGGGATGAGTCCGAGCATGTGCAGGATGAGCGGGATGCCGATCGCGATGATGCTCGTGACGAGCACGAGTGTCAGGTACTCGCCGGCGATGTTGCCGAACAGACGCAGCGACAGCGAGAGCACGTCGGTGATCTCGGAGATGATCTGCAGCGGGTTCGGCCACACGAGGTGCTTGAGCGTCCTCGCGATGCCGTTGAAGACGCCGGACAGCACGAGCGTCCCGAGAACGGCGCAGAGCGCGAGTCCCAGTGTCACCCCGAAGAACGCTGTCGGAGGGTAGTTCAAGATCGGTATCGGCAGCATCGCGATGGAGTTCGCGACGATGATGAGCAGGAAGCACGTCGCAAGGAACGGCGCGACCGCGGCGACGACGCGCCGTCCGCCCATGCCGCGGGCCTTCCCGACGAAGAAGTCCATGACCCACTCGGCGAAGTTCTGGCGCTTGCCCGGCACGCCGGTCGTGAGGACATCTCGCGCAAGCCAGGCGCCGAGCGCGATCAGCAGGAGCGACGCCAGCGTCAGGTTGATGACGACGACGTAGGGGAGTCCTTCCTGGAGCGCTTCGCCTTCCATCTCACTCACCGGCCTCCGATCCTCCGTGGCCCGGGGAACCGCCCCGAGGCCTTCCGAACGTCGTGACAGCGGCCGCGACGCTCCCTCCGATGAGCACCGTCGTGTCCACGACGAGCACGCCGAGGGCTACTCCGAGGAAGCTCAGCGAGGGCAGCACCGCCGCGAGCATGAGAAGGACCGCTTTCACTCCGAACCTGAGACCCACGAGCACGGGCAACCGTCCCATCTCGGGTGTGCCGTCGGCGAGCGCATCGCGCCCGGCGGAGACGATGGCGACGAGCGTCGCCACATCGATCGCGGCCGCCAGGCCGAAGCTCGCGACGAAGTACACGTCGCGCGTCAGCAACGCGCCCAGCGCGCCGACAGCGAGCGCGGCGAAGACGGACCATCTCGCGAGCGAGCGCAGGTAGTCCCACTCGAACGCGGGTCGTATGCTCTGCGCCGCCACGGTCATTCTATGAGCTCCTTCCTGAGCCTGAGCATGTCTCGCACCGCGAGCACGAGCGCGATCGTGAGACATGCAGAGAAGATGAACGGCCACGTGTCGAGCCATCTGTCCAGGAAGTAGCCCAGGAACCCCCCGGCGAGCATGTAGCCGGGGACGAGTGACCAGACCGCGACGATCCGCAGGTACCTGGCGTCTAGCAGCTCATGCTCGTCGTGCCGAGCGCCGGGGTCGGCCGTCTTGCCGTGTGTGGTCGCCATGTCGCATCACCCCATGTGCGGACGTGCGACCGCCCTGTCCACATCTTCGGAGGTGAGGGTCGGCTCCGGGCGCGTGCGTCCCCAGAGTCGTGCGAGTGTGTAGACGGCCGCGAACGATATCAGTGCGCTTGCGGAGAACGGATACGCGAACTCGAGGATCATCTCCTGCGTGCTCGCCGGCGTGCCGGCGAGCCAGAGGGCGGCTACCAGGAGCGTGATCGCCACCGCACCCAGCACCGCCTGGAAGACGGTGCGGTCGCTGATGATCCCGAGTATCGAGCCGACGACGACGCCGAGCGCGAGGAACGCAGGGTAGCGCCACCATTCCAGAAGGACGATCAGTATGACCAGCGCGCTCACCGCCGCGGCCACCACGACCAGCGTGAGCATCCAGTTCACGACCGCGAAGGTCACGCGGGCCTTGTTGCCCGCATCCATGTCTTCCTTCGCCTCCCCCAAAGGCTATACGCCGACTCCTTGCGGCAAGGGGATTTGCGGGTCTCTCCCAACAGGTATATACCCAGCTTAGGGATCCTGAATGCATTCTCGTTCGGAATTGCCAAGCCTGAAGGACGGACTGGAGCCGAACGCGGATGGTCTGCGTGGCCGCTTCCGGGCATCTGCGCGGCCGCTTCCGGGTACAAGGTAGGGGACGGACGCTCAGACGCCGAGGTCCAGTGGAAGGGCCCTTCCGTGACACGCATCGTGGACATCCACACGCACGCTTTCCCCGACGAGGTCGCCGCTCGCGCGGTGCCCGCGCTCGCTGAAGAGGGCGGCGTCGAGGCGGCGCACGCGGGGACCGTCTCGAGCTTGCTCGAGGAGATGGACCGCGCCGGCATCGACGTGTCGGTCATCCAGCCCGTCTCGACGAAGCCGAGCCAGGTCGCCGGGATCAACGACTGGGCGGCGAGCACGGCGAGCGATCGGATCGTGCCCTTCGGGAGCATCCACCCCGATCTCGAGGGCGCCGCGGGGGAGGTCGGGCGCATCGCCTCGCTCGGGCTCAAGGGCTTCAAGCTGCACCCCGAGTACCAGGCCTTCCGCCCCGACGACGAGCGGATGTATCCGGTCTACGAGGCCGCTGCCGAGCTCGGGCTCGTGATCCTCTTCCACGCGGGTGCCGACATCGCGATCCCCACGCTGCGCGGTACTCCCGAGTCGTTCGTGCGCGTGCTCGATGCACACCCTGGGCTCAAGGTCGTACTCGCGCACATGGGCGGCTTCCGCCAGTGGGACGGCGTGCGCGAATCGCTCGTGGGCCGAGACGTCTACCTTGACACTTCGTACTCACTCGGGCACATGGGCGACGAGGAGTTCGTCGGGCTCGTGCGTGCGCACGGCGTCGAGCGTATCGTCTTCGGCACGGACGGTCCCTGGGCCGTCGCGGCGGAAGAGGTCCGCATGCTCCGCTCGGTCGGGCTCCCCCAAGAGGACGTCGGGAAGATCCTCGGCGCGAACGCGGTCTCACTGCTCGGACTCTGAGATCGCTCAGTACCTGAGCAGGGCGGACACCGGCTCCTTGTCCGGCAGCTCCTCAGCGCTCATCGCGTAGACCTCGCCGCCGTGCGCGACGGTGTAGGCGGTCGCGCTGTCGAGCAGGTCCTCATCGCCGGGACGAGCGGTGTCGTGCACATCGAGGCTGCCGGCTCCCGGGTCCCACACACCCCAGCGCTGCCGATCCACGGCGACGAAGAGCGTGTCGACACGACCGTATTTCGCGGCCGCCAGCACGTCCTTCAGGTCGTTCGTCGCGAGCCCGGTGCCCGCGCGGGCGCGGTATCGCTCGCTCGCCTCTTCCTGCGCTCTGCGGAAGTACGGCTCGGCGATCGCCCATGCCCGATCGTGGAGCGTCTCGGGCGAGAGGTCGTCGGGGTTGCCCGTGACGCCGCCGTCGAGCAGCACCGGGTACGTGTTGGCCTCCCGGTAGATCGCGAGCAGGTACTCGACGCCCGCGAGAACGAGCGGCTCGCTGCCCGGACCGATCATCTCCCGCAGACCCGTGTCCACCAGGCGGAAGTAGCGGAGGATCGCGTCCTTGGCGTCCTCGCCCCCGCCGCCGTGCCCGTGGAACATCGTGGACCTTCCCGCCGGGGCCGCAGCGGTCGGGCCGAGACCGGAGAATTGCAGCTGCTTCTCCCAGACGTCGTACTTCAGCGCATCGGCGAGGCTGGTGGGCATGCCCGAGACCGGCACCTCGCGCGTGCTGAAACGCGTGCCCTCCAGCAGTCGTATGGACTGCTGGCTCAGGGCGAGCACGCGGAAGACGCCGTCCCTGGCCACGAGCGCCACGAGCGGCTTGACTTGGACGTGGTCGCCCGCGTACACGAGCTCGTCCACAGCGATGGGCAGCCGATAGGTGTCCGTCGCGTCCTCAGAGATGAAGACCGCCAGGCCCCGGCCCTCGCTTCTCCAGAACGGCGTGTCGGCGAGCAGAGCGCGAGCCTCCGAGAGCATCGAGACTGCCTCGGGCGCCCTCATGCCGAGCTCGATCAGGTACTCTTCCGCACGTCTGAGCAGGTTCTTGAACGCGATGACGTCC
>JAUVQN010000022.1 GCA_030598125.1 Coriobacteriia bacterium
ACGTAGAGAATCGAGTTCTCGTCCTTCATCCCATCCTCCGTCTCAGCGCCCGCGACGTATGAGTACGCGGAGCTCGTCCCCGTCGCGCTCGGTGAGCACGACCTCGTGGCCGGCCCGCTTCGCGAACCGCGTCAGGTCCTCTTCGGCAGCGGGGTCGTCGGCGAACACCTCGAGCACGTCGCCGACCTCGATCCCGTCCATCGCCTGCCTCGCTTGGAACAGGGGCTCCGGACAGTAGAGCCCCACGCAGTCCAGCGACTCCGCGACCTCCGTCCCTTCCGCCACGCTCACACCTCCGTCAGCCATCGGATCCCGTTCAGTAGAGTAGTCCCTGCCGAGCGCGTGTCATGCGCCCCAGATCGCGACATCCTCCAGGTGCCTACGCGACCGGGTTCGCGATCTCGGTCGCGTAGGCGCCGTTCGCGCCGCCCTCCGAGTCCGAGCGCGCCCTCACCATCCGGGTGAACGCGGACCTGAACCACACCACCCCCATGACGCCGGCAGCCACGTTCGCAACGACGGCGGCCCACCAGATCGCGTCGAGCCCGAAGAACGACGCTCCGATCCACGCGAGCGGCACCCATATCGCGAACGCGCGGATGAGCGAGAGGAGCGCGGAGGGCATCGGCTTGTTCAGGGCGTTGAAGGCCGACGCGCTCACGATGAAGAGACCCCAGAAGCCGAAGCTCGAGCCGACGATCCACAGGTACGAGACGGTCGTCCCCACGACGAGCGGATCGTCGTTGAAGAGCCCGGCGAGAGGCCGGCCGAAGATGAGCATCAGCGACCAGATCGCGACGCCCCAGATCATCGCCCATACCATCGCGGTCCGCGCACCGATCCGCACCCTCTCCGCCTTCCTCGCGCCCCAGTTCTGGCCGACGAAGGGGATGAGCGCGGCGGCGAGGGCGTTCACGGTGAGGATGGCGAAGAGCTCGAGCCTGGTCGCGACGCCGAATCCCGCGACCGCCTCCACGCCGTACTCGGAGACGAACCTCGTGATCACCCCCGTGGAGAGGGGGACGATGAGCTGCGTGAGTCCCGCCGGGATCGCGATGTAGAGGACCGCACGCCACGAAGCGAGCCCCTCACTCGCGGACGGGATCTCCGTCGTGATCATGCGCTCGCGCCGCACGAGGACCAGCAGCGACAGTCCGAGCGCGACGCCCCGGGCCGCGACGGTCGCGATGGCCGCGCCGGTGAGACCAAGTGCGGGTACCGGGCCCCACCCGAAGATGAGGAGCGGGTCGAGCACCACGTTCACGAGCATGGCGCCGATCATGATCGTGGCCGGTGTCCGCGTGTCGCCCGTCGCCCTGATCGCGCTGTTCCCGACCTGGGGGATGACGACGACCGGTACCCCGACATACCAGATCACCATGTACTGGCGGATGAGCGCCACGATGGCTTCGTCGGCGCCCAACGCGCGGAAGAGCGGCTCGATCGTGAGGAGCCCCACGAAGGCGACGGACGCCGTCACGACGAGGCCGAGCGTGACGGCGTCCGTCGTGAGCCGCCGGATCTTGTGTGTGTCGCCCTCTCCGATCGCCCTCGAGACCGCGGATGTCGTGCCGATACCGATACCGATCGACACGCTGCTCACGACCATGATCACCGGGAACGTGAAACTCATGGCGGCAAGCTCGTTCGTCCCGAGCTGACCGACGAAGTACGTGTCGACGACGTTGAAGCCGACGAACGACAGGAACGCCACGACCATGGGCAGGGCGAGCCTGAGCAGGGTGGACGGGATGGGTCCTTCTGTGAGCGCGGCCTTTCGATCGACCGCGCGTGGCGGTGCGCTCACGCGACTCCTCGGTAGCTGCAGCTACTCGGTCGTGGGAGACGCGTCTGCTGCGAGCACCTCTTCGACCGGTCCGGGCACCCCGATATAGTAGCCCTGTGTGCGATGCACTTGGTAGTCCTCGAGCAGGCTCAGTGTCTCGGCGCTGCTCGGAGACTCTGAGCGAGCGGGGAGTATGTCCCCCGGGTACACATAACGTGGACCACGCATCTCGAGTCTTGGAGGAGGCGCGGATGCCGACCGGCGAACAAGGGATCGGCGCAGGGCGGGGTCGCGCCTCACGGGCGGGCGGCCTCCGCGCGGCGGTCCCGGACCGCTTCCCGGCGGTGAGCGCCGGGGCCGTGCCCTGGCTCTCGGTCGAACAGATGGCGGAAGCGGACCGTCTCGCGGTGGACGTCTTCGGGATCGACCTCCTGCAGATGATGGAGCATGCGGGCTCGTCCCTGGCCGAAGTGGTCCGTCACGTCGCGTCGGCGGGTGAGATCGTCGTCCTCGCGGGCGGCGGCAACAACGGCGGAGGCGGTCTCTGCGCCGCGCGGCATCTCGCGGATCGCAGCCGCGACGTGACGGTCGTGCTCTCGACCGCGCGACTCGGGAACGCAGCCCAGCACCACCTGCGCACGCTCGAGGAGATGGGGATCCGACCGGCGGACGAACCGCCGGACGTGCCGGTGGTGGTGGACGCGCTGGTCGGGTACGGACTGGACGGGCCTCTCCGGGGCCGCGCGGCCGAGCTGGCCGCCTGGAGCGCCGGACGCACGGTCGTGTCGCTCGACTTGCCGTCGGGGCTCGGTCACCCCGGCGCCGTCGTCCCGAGCGCGACCGTCACGCTCGCGCTCCCCAAGTCACGGCTCGAGCACGTCCGCCCGCTCTGGGTCGCCGACCTCGGCCTCCCCGAAGCCCTTTGGGGCCGGATCGGCGTGGAGCAGGGCGCGCTCTTCGCCGAGGGCCCCATCGTGGAGATCGTCGGCTAGGCCGGTCCGGTGCGTGCGCGTCCCGCGCGCGGCCGAGCAGCCGCTAGTCCTCGGAGGGCTGCCGCGCGAGCCGATCCAGCGCCCAGGCCATGTTCTCGCCCAGGTGTTCCATCGTCGCCATGCCCTCGCTGTCCTCGGCGACCTCGCCCTTCTTCCGCCCGATCCCGATGTTCCAGTACGTCGAGCCGACGACGAGCATCTCCGAGATCAGGAAGAAGTGGTTGAGGGTGTCGAACGTGTGTATCCCGCCCGCGCGCCTGACCGCCACCACCCCGGCGCCGAGCTTCCTCCTGAGGAGGGAGTCGTTCGCCATGGCGACGTAGCCCGCGCGCTCGATGAGCGCCTTCATCTCCGCGGTCACGTCCGAGAAGTACACGGGAGACGCCAGGATGATGCCGTCGGCGGCGACCATCTTCGCGATGCAGTCGTTCGCGATGTCGTCGTCCCAGATGCAGCGGGCATCCTTGTTCTTGAAGCACGTGCCACAGGCGCGGCATCCGCGAACCGTCTCGCCGGCCAGCTGCACGAGCTCCGTCTCCACGCCGGCTGCTTCGAGCGGCTCGAACGCCTTGCGCACCATGACGGCGGTGTTGCCGTCCTTGCGGGCGCTCCCGTTGAACGCGATGACCTTCACGTGCGATCCCTCCTGCCACGATGGACTCACCGACGGCCGGCCTGTCGGCTCCGCGAGTAGGATACCCGCCGGAGCCCTCGCCCGCCGACAACCGTGCGCGTATCATCGGTGGGACTCGTTCCAGGGGAAGGGGACCTCGGTGGCTTCTCGCCGCAGCGGCACGAACCTCTCGCGCAAGACGCGGACGCTCATACAGGTCGGCGTCGTGTACGCGGCGTTCTGCGGCCTGGCTCTCTTGAGCCGGGCGGTGGACCCGGCGGTCTTCGCCGTCATCGCCGCCGGGATCGCGTGGCCGCTCTACTGGGCACGCTCGGGGCACAGCTGGGCGATGCTCGGACTCACCACGCGCGATCTGGTGCCCGCCATCGCATGGGGGCTCGTCGCCGGCGTGGTCGTCGGCGCCGTCGGCGTCGCCATCGCGGAGTCTCGCGACGTACAGACGGCCGTGCTCGCGAACTTCGTCTGGGGAATCCCGGCGTGGTTCCTTCTGATGAGTCCCTTCCAGGAACTATTCTTCCGCGGCTACATGCAGTCGCAGCTGGTGGAGGTGCTCGGGGCGTGGCAGGGCTTGGTGCTCGCGTCGCTCGCTTTCACCTTCTGGCACGCCATACCGGTCTTCGACCCCGCGACCACGTCGCTTCCCGTGACGACGTGGCTCGGAGCGGCCACGACGCTCTTCGCCGGACTCGTCTTCGGGCTCGTGTTCCTTCGCACCAAGAACATCGTGGCGCCGTGGCTCGCGCACGGGATCGCAGGGGTGACGCTCGTCGCCATCGGCGTCATGAGGTTCGGCTCCTACGTGCCGTAGGCCGTCGAGTACGAGAGGACTGGATCGCGCATGCCCACGCCGGGAACCGCACTGCTGGTCCACTGGGACGAAGAAGAGGCCGAGGCCTACGCCCGCCCCCTGCGCGACGCGGGGTGGCAGGTCACGATCGAGTCGAAGAGCGGGACGGATGCATTCGGGTACGCGAAGACGGGGCGTCCTCGTGTGGCCGTGATCTACGTGACGCGAGTACCTTCTCACGGCATCGCGACGACGCGCGAGCTCAGAAGTCACAGCCTCACGTCTCGCATCCCCATCGTCTTCGTCGACCGACCCGGCGCCGCACCGCTCGTCGACGATTCCGTGAGCCCCGACGCCTTGTGCACGACAGACGACGACCTCGCCGCGGTACTGACGGAGATGCCCGAGTTCCTCTCCTAGCGGAAGGGAGGCCGACATGCACGGCGCAGCGCCCAACGGTCTTGGAGGCCAGACCTCGCCCTACCTCGCCGCTCACGCTCACGATCCGGTCGCGTGGCTGCCCTGGGGAGAGGAGGCCTTCGACAGAGCACGCGAGAAGGACCTGCCGCTCTTCCTCTCCATCGGCTACGCGTCGTGCCACTGGTGCCACGTGATGCAGCGGGAGTCGTTCCAGGACGAGGCGACGGCGGAGCTCCTGAACGAGCGCTTCGTCCCCGTCAAGGTCGACCGCGAGCTGAGGCCCGATGTGGACGCGTTCTACATGTCGTATGTGGTGGCCACCACCGGCAGTGGAGGGTGGCCCATGTCGGTCTTCCTCACGCCCGGGCTCGAGCCCTTCCTCGGCGGGACCTACTGGCCGAGGAGCTCACCCGATACCCGCGTGCCATCCTTCACCGACGTGCTGCGGACCGTCGACGACACATGGCGAGGGGATCGCGGACGCACGCTCGAGGTGTCCGCCGAGGCCCTCGCGTTCCTCGCGACGCAGCAGCGATCCGACGGACCGGTCGAGCTCGGCCGCGCCGACCTCGCTGCGGCCGCACGTGCCGTGCTCGAGAGCGAGGACCGCGTGCACGGGGGGTTCGGCTCGGCCCCGAAGTTCCCGCAGGCGCCGCTCATCACGTTCCTGCTGGCCTACCACCGGATCGCTGCCGACGAGGACGCATTGAACGCCGCCATCCACGCGGTGCTCTCCATGTGTCGTGGCGGGACGTACGACCAGGCCGGTGGCGGTATCTTCCGCTATTCGACGGACCAGCGATGGCTCGTGCCGCACTTCGAGAAGATGCTCTACGACAACGCGTTGCTGCTCTCGAACCTCGGGGAGCTGTACGAGATCGTCGAGGCCAACGAGTTCGTCCACCTCGCGCTCGAGACAGCGGAGTTCCTCCAGCGAGACACCGCGCTCGCTGCGGGCGGCTTCGCGTCGAGCCTCGACGCAGAGGCGGGCGGCGTGGAGGGTGTTCCGTACGCGTGGACGTACGGCGAGCTCGAGGCGGTGCTCGACCCGCGCGAGCTGGAGCTCGCCCGACAGCATCTCGAGGTCTCGGAAGAAGGCAACTGGGAGGGCACGAACGTCATGACGCGGCTGGACGGACGTTTCGGAGAGCCCAGCGAGGTCGACGGGATCCTCGCGAAGCTGCTCCAGGCGCGGTCCACGCGGGAGCAGCCCGCCGTCATCCGCAACGTCCTGACGGAATGGAACGCGCTCGCCGCGAGAGGCCTGATCGAGGCGGGTGCGGCGATGGAAGAGACGCGACTCACGGACGCGGGGCTCGCGACGCTGGACTGGCTGCTCGAGGCCGCGGTCGAGGGAGACGACGTCGTCCACGCGGTCGGCGACGATTCGGTGGCGGACGTGAGACTCCTGGCGGATCATGCGGCCATCGTCGGGGCATGCCTGGCGGCCGTGGAGCGCACCGGACGCGACGATCTCCTCGATCGGGCGCGGGGCGTGCACGCAGCCGCCCTCTCGCGCTTCGAGCAGGAGGACGGGCTCGCGATGGTGGGTGACGCGACGGAGTTGCCGCTGCGCCCCTTCGAACGGGACGACAGCCCGACGCCCTCCGGGGCGGCCGTCACGGCCGAGAACGCGGTGCGCCTCGCGCGCCTCACCGGCGACGAGTCGCTGCTGCGGATCGTTCCGACGGCACAGGGTCAGTTCGCTCGCACCGTCGAGGTGGCCCCCCACATGGCGGGGCACGCGCTCGCCGTCTCCGCGATGCTCCTCGGCGAGCGGGAGGACGCAGACTGACGCGAGGTCCCCTCCGCCTCAGACGGGCGGATGGTCGGGATCGGGCCCCAGACGCTCGCCCGCGTCCTGCGCGTCGATGCGCGCCATCTCGTCCGCCGAGAGCTCGAAGCCGAAGACGTCCGCGTTCTCCTGGATCCGCTCCCTGTGGACCGACTTGGGTATCACCACGAAGCCCTTCTGCAGTCCCCACCTCAGTGCGACCTGCGCGGGGGTGCGACCGTGGTGCGCCCCGATGACCACCAGCTCCGGGACCTCTTCGATGCGGCCCTTCATGAGCGGCGCCCACGCTTGGACCACGATCCCTCGCTCTTGACAGTAGTGCGTCAGCTCGGGCTGCTGCAGGCGGGGATGGAGTTCGACCTGGTCGACCATCGGACTCACCTTGGCCGTGGCCTCCAGCGCCTTCAGGTGATGCTCGAGGAAGTTGCAGACCCCGATGGCGCGCGCGCACCCTTCGGCGAGCGCCTCCTCCATCGCTCTCCACGTCTCACGCGTGCGCTCGAACTCACGGCCAGGAAGCGGCCAGTGGATGAGGTAGAGGTCTATGTGGCCGGTGCCGAGTCGCTCGAGGCTGTCTTCGAGCGCCTGGATGGTGGCGTCGTAGCCCTGCTCGGTGTTCCAGACCTTGGTGGAGACGAACACGTCGTCGCGCAGGACCGGGCTCGCGGCCAGCGCGCGACCGACGCCACGCTCGTTGCCGTAGAACGAGGCCGTGTCCGTGCAGCGGTAGCCGATCTCCAGCGCGTCGATGAGCGCGCGCTCGACCTCGTCCTCGGAGGACTTGTACGTCCCGAGACCGACACGCGGCATCCTGACACCGTTGACGAGCGAGACCGCTGACTGCAGACCTGTCGGGGCCCGCGTGACCGACATCGCTCCCTCCTTCCTCAGGTACGCGCGGGCGGGGACGCGAAGACCTCGACCTCGACCTCGGCTTCGGCGTCGACGCCGCGCGTGCGTCCCTCGTCCACCGTCTTGGATATACCCCGTCGTCGGTCCGTGTCCCCGCCAAAGCACCGTGTGCACGCAGAAGGCGCTCGAACGCGGCTCGTGGCCGTGCGTCCTCGCCTGCTGTATACTCGCGCGGCTCAGGTGCATATGCGCAGCTAGAGGAGACCGCGGTGGCAGGTCAGCGAGACATATACCGGGTCGTCGCGGCCCGTTTCTTGTCGCGCGCCGGCAGCGAGGCGGCGTTCTTCGTCGGCGTCTGGGGCACCGCCGCCTTCGTGATGGATGCCGACCCGACCGAGCTCGCGACCCTCATGTTCGCGCTCTCGGTCGCGTCCATCCTCGGGAGCCTCATCGCGGGCGTGCTCGTGGACCGGTACGGGCCGCGCAAGGTCCTGATGGCGGCGGAGGTCCTCTTCGTACCCGCCGCGCTCGCCGTGCCATTCGCCGAGACGATGGTGCAGCTCACGGTGCTCGTCTCCATCTGGGCGTTCGTCGGCGCTCCCGTCGTCACCGCCGGCGCCTCCTTCGCTCCGTTCCTGATGAGTCCCGGTCGGTCGCTCGAGAAGATCAACTCCTGGATAGAAGGGGCCGGCGCGGTCGCCTTTGTGGTGGGTCCGGCGGTCGGTGCGCTCATCGTCACGTACTCGGATGTGGGGCTCGTGTTCGTCATCGATGCGGCGACGTCGCTCGTGGCCGCGGTCCTGGTGGCGCGCGTGTCCATCCGCGTCCCCGAACGGGACCCCAGCGACGGACGCCACCCCTTCACCGAGCTCAAGAAAGGCCTCACGACCGTGTACGCGAGCCGGAGTCTCCGCTACTACGTCCTCACCGGCATGCTCGTGTGGCTCGCGTTCGGGGCGTTCGGCGCGCTCGAGCCGCTCTTCTTCCGTGATGTGGTCGGGACGGGCATCCAGGCCATGGGCTGGATGAACGCGATCTTCGGGCTCGGCTTCGTGACCGGCGCGGTGCTCCTCCCGAGACTCCCCAAGGACATCATCAGCGCGAGAGGCTTGGGGTCGCTCGTGGCTCTGACGGGACTCGGCACCGCGCTGTACGTGGGCTGGCCCGACCTCAGGGTGATCGCTCTGGGCGGCTTCGCGTGGGCCGTGGTGATAGGCGTGCTCGAGCCGCTCCTGAGGACGCTCCTGCATCGCGACTCGCCCGCGGGCACGATCGGGCGCGTGCAGGGCACCGCGGAGATCCACCGGCGCGTGGGCGAACTCCTGCCGCTCGCCTTCGCCCCTACCCTGGCCGTCACGTTCGGCGTGCAAGCGACGCTGATCGGAGGAGGTCTCGTCGCGACGGCGGTCGCCCTCGTCACGCTCCCCGTGGCCTTCGGCATCGACCGGCGTGCGCGGCTTGAGCCGGCCGGCGACGTGCCGGTCCAGGGCGTGCGAGCCGCCGACGAACCCATATCCCCCAATCCGTAGGGGTGCCCGAGGAGTCCGCGGAATACGTCCGCGGATGCAGTAGACCGCAACGGGTGACGACCGTTCGTCGCAAACGTGGCGGGGAACGCCCCGTTCGACCAGCGCTAGGCCCCGTTCGTCCGCGCACACCTGCGGAGCGTATGGTCGTTCCCCGATAGCGGCAGGTGAGGGGCCTGGCCTCCGTCCGGGGGACTAGTCACGCCAGTCTTCGATACCACTGCCTCCCAGTGGGTCGAGATACGGGAGGTCTCGGGTAGCACGGACCCGGGCCTCCCACCTTCTGTCTGGGTCCCGCGAGCGGCCGCTAGCTCCACTTCTCGCGCATCTGCGCCCTGATGGACGCCGCCGTCGCGGGCGCGCGAGCGCCCTCCGGCCCCGCCGCGCCATCCCCGACCGCATCCGGCCGCGCCTGCCGCTCCCGGAGACATGCCGCCACGCCGGGTGTGACGAACCGCGTCCGCTGCGCGTAGCCGTGCAGGTCGGTCATGGCCCCGCCGCGCTTGTAGTAGCGCAGCGGCCACGTGATGTAGAGATCGTCGCGCGCTCTCGTGCACGCCACGTAGAAGAGCCTCCGCTCCTCCTCGATCTCCTCGACGGAGCCGGTCGCCATGTCGGAAGGGATGTTGCCGTCGGCGGCGTGGAGGACGTAGACGACGTCCCACTCGAGACCCTTCGCCGAATGCATGGTCGAGAGGATGAGGTAGTCCTCGTCGAGAATCGGCGGTCCCGCCAGGTCCTGCGTCCACGCCGGCGGGTCGATCGCGAGCTCCGCCAGGAACCGCGTGCGGTCTCCGAACCGCGACGCGAGCGCCTCGAGCTGCTCCAGGTCCCTCGAGCGCGCGAGCGTGTTGCCGTAGCGCTTCTCGAGAAGCGGTCCGTACGCCTTCCGGACGGCGTGCACCTGGGCGGGGACGTCTCCCGGCGGCGCGTGGGCGAGTCCCCGCATGAGCGAGACGAGACCGGGCCATACCTTCGCCGCGCCTTCGGGGACCTTCCACGACGCCCATGCCTCGAAGTCGCCGCCAGCGGCACCGAGCGCCTCCATCAGTGCGGCGCCGGTCTTGGGGCCCACGCCGGGGACGAGACCGAGGACTCGAAGGCCCGCAGTGACGTCCCGTGGATTCTCCGCGAGCCTCAGGAACGCCATGACGTCCTTCACGTGAGCCATCTCGACGAACCTCAAGCCTCCGTACTTCACGAACGGGACGTTCTTGCGCGACAGTTCGAGCTCGAGGTGCGCGGAGTGGTGGGCGGCACGGAAGAGCACCGCCTGCTCGCGCAGGAGCGTTCCGCGCTCGCGATGTGCGAGGATCCGCTCGACGAGGAAGTCGGTCTGTTCGGTCTCGTCGCGGCAGGAGACGAGCTCGGGCCGGGAGCCTCCTTCTCGCTCGGTGAAGAGGTCCTTCTCCCTGCGCTCGTCGGCCTCTGCCATCAGCGCGTTCGTCGCGTCGAGTATCGGGCCGGTGCTCCGGTAGTTCCGCTCCAGCGTCACCACCTCTGCGCGGCCGAAACGCTGCTCGAAGTCGAGGATGTTGCGCACCGTCGCGCCGCGGAACGAGTAGATCGCCTGCGCGTCGTCGCCCACCGCGGTCACGCCCGTGCCGTCGGGTCTGAGCGCAGAGACGATCTCGGCCTGCAGCACGTTCGTGTCCTGGTACTCGTCCACCAGCACGTGGTCGAACCGCTCGCGCACGAGCGGCCCGACGGACGGGTCGCGCAAGAGCCCCAGCCAGAAGACGAGCAGGTCGTCGTAGTCGAGGACGTGTTGGGCCTCTTTGAGCTCCACGTACGCCCCGAAGAGCCGCTTCAGGTCCTCCACGTCGTCCCGGCACCAGGGGAAGGCGCGCCCGAGCACCTCCTCGAGCGGCTCGAGGGTGTTCACGGTGCGGCTGTAGATGTCGAGGCAGGTGGACTTCTGCGGGAAGCGCCGACCTCGCCCACCGAGGTCCAGCTCGGTCCTGGCGACATGCATCAGGTCCTCGGAGTCGCCTCGGTCGAGCACGGTGAAGTCCGGCTCGAGCCCGATATCGCGCCCGTGGATGCGCAAGAGGCGGGCGGCGACCGAGTGGAACGTCCCGCCCCACGGCTTCGCTCCCGCCACGACCGCGCTCGCGAGCAAGGGCGACGAGCCGACGAGCGACTCGACACGTCTGAGCATCTCCCCGGCGGCGCGCCTGGTGAAGGTGAGCAGCAGGATGCGTCCCGGAGGGGTGCCCCTCGCGCTCATGTACGCGACCCGATGTACGAGCGTGCGGGTCTTGCCCGTCCCCGCTCCGGCGACGACGAGCAGCGCATCGCCTTGGAACGTCACCGCCAGCCGTTGCGAAGGGTTGAGACCCTCCAGCGCGCCTGCGAGGGGATCGCCGTCCAGCATCGTCTCTGCGGGCCCAGCGGCCACCCGCATCGCGTCCGAGCCACCCATGCCGGACTCCCTTCCCGAGGCGTCGCCCGGGAGTCTAGCAGTGACCGGCCGTCATGTCGAACATACGTTCGTGTTCAGTCGCGATGGAAGTAGACGACCTCCCCGGTGGACGCGTCGGCATCGCCCGAGCGTAGGTCGGCACGTGGCGCCTTCGGACGCATCCGTTCGAAGACGAAGGCCAGGAGCACGATGCTCACCGTCAGGTGCACCGAGGCTACCAACTGGTCCACGAGCCCGAGCTGATAGAGCATCGCGGTCGTGTTCAGGAACGCGTGGAGGAGGACCGCGTACAGGTATCCGGTGAAGAAGCGTCCCTCCGCGGCGAGCTTCACGAACACGGCCGTCATCACTCCGTGCGCGAAGACGACGATCAGCCGCTCCCCCAGGAAGCCGGTGAACGTGTACCAGGGCACGTCCGCGAAGGTGCTGCTGGCCGAGATCGACCACGCGAGGTAGGCCGCCTCGCCGATCCCGAACCCCATTCCGAGCGCCATGCCCGTCCAGAAGCCGGAGCCGGGGTCCGTCACG
>JAUVQN010000120.1 GCA_030598125.1 Coriobacteriia bacterium
TCAGGATCTCCTCGGGGACCCGCACCTTGCCGAGGTCGTAGAGGAGCGCCGAGAGGCCGAGCGCGCGGAGCGTGTCGTCGTCGAGCCCCAGCGTCGAGCCGAGCGCGAGCGAGAGGATGCACACGTTGATGGAGTGGTTGAGCGTGTAGTTGTCGTGGTCCTTGATCGCGGTGAGTCCGAGCACCGCCGCCGGGTCTTTGAGGAGGTTGTCCAGCAGATCGCTCACGAGCCGCTGCAGCGGCTCCACGTCGAAGACCTTGCCGAGCTTCGCCTGCGTCTCGACGTCCTGCATGACCCCGACGCCGTCGTCGTAGCTCCGCTTGGCCTTGGCCTTGATCTCGCGGCCGACCTGCTCCTTCGTGGTCTCCTCGAGCGTCGTCGTCTCCGCGACGTCCACCTTCGACGCGCCGCGCTCCGCCAGGTAGCGCTTGGCGGCCTCGATGTCGCGGATGTCGTCCGCACCGAGCAGATCCACGAGCGCCACGGCGTCGGCCGGAGCGAAGCCGGCGAGCATCGTGAGCGCCGAGATCCCTGAGCCGAGCAGTTCCTCCACGAGCTTGCGGTACGTGACGCTCTCTTCGGGGAAGACCTGGTCCTCGACGAAGATGGTCTTCTTGTAGATGTTGATGGTGACGTCCTCGAAGCCCAACTCGCTCAGTGCGCCCACCGCGCTCACGAGCTCATCCACCGACTGTTCGACGAGCGGGTGGGTGGTCGGGTAGAGCGAGGCGTTCGTCTGCGCGACGGCGACCGATCGCAAGAGCTCTCTGGCGCCCGCCATCTTCCTCGCCGTCGAGAACGGCTTCTTCGCCGAAGGGCCGGCTGCCGCCGCGATGTCCTCCGGGCTCTCGAGTCCGTCCGCTTCCTTCCGGATCTCCTCGTTCACGGCTGCATCCACTCCTTCGTCATCTGCTGCGACTCTCGATGTCTGCGAGTGCTTCTCCGGCGAGCCGCTTGAGGGCGGCGTTCGAGCGTCCGAACGCGAAGCTCCTGGTCGCGACCTTTCTCAACACGTCGATGGAGGTGGGGGAGCCCATCACTCGGACGCTTCCCACCGCCTCGGTCTTGAACACGAGGTCCCTCTCGATGAGATGATACCGCTCCAGGACTCCGTGGAGCGCCGGCAGAGCGGTCCGGACGCCTCCGCGTCCGATCTCCTTCGCCGCGGCCGTGCGCGTGACGGCGTCGCGGTACGAGAGCGCGTCGACGAGGACCCGTGCGCTCTCGTCGCTGGGGAGGTCGGCCAGCGCGTGCAGAGCGGCGAGCCGGACGGATGGATCCGGGTGATCGACCGACTGCGCCAGGATCGGCACGGCGCGTTTGTCGCCGAGTGCGGCGAGCATGCTCACGAGCTGGAGCGACGTGCGGGGGTCCGCCGTGCGGAGCAGGCGGCCTGCCGTCGCGACGAAGCGCTCCCCGAGCCGCGGCAGCACCGCCGCGACCCGCTCGCGGGTCGGGCCCTGCGCTTCCGCCCAGTACTCGATGAACGCCTGCTGGCCCGCGGGACCCGCCGCCTCGACGATCATCGCGACGGTCGCCGGCTCGGCCTTCGTTCCCGCCGCCGCACAGGCGTTCCGCACGAGTCGGGGGTCCGCCAGCGACTCGCGGGCGGTGTTCGCCTCAACGGAGAGGTCCGCGCTGCCTTGCAGGTCCGCGAGGTAGTCGAGGGCGTCGTGTACCTCACGGTAGCCGCCCGCTTGGAGCGCGGCCGGCAGCGCCTCACCGATCGCGCGCACGTTCTCCACGCTGCGGTGGGTACGCGCCACGGCCGTCGCCGTGCTCAGCGCGCGAGCGTGCGCGAGCTTGGGAGACGAAGTCGCGATCTGGCGGCGCAGCGCCGCTTCCTCCTCGGCGGTCGTCGCTGAGAGCTCGGCCGCGTTCGCGTCGACCTTGGGGTCGGGTGGGACGCCGCGCTCCTCCTCGCTCTGCTCTCCGGGATCGAGCGCGGACATCAGCGCTTCGAGTGCCTCGGGAGGCAGGTCGAGTTCGGGAAGGAGACTGTGGGGGTCGTCTCCCGACTTGGATGCGACGAGGCGCAGCAGTCGTGCGAGCGCCGCGGGTCCCATCCGCGCGACGACCGAGTACATGCCCGCCATCGGCTTGCCGCTCGAGTCCTTCTGCCGTGCGGCCGCGAGCACGTCCACGCGGGTGGACTCGTCCAGGTGGAGCAGCGCCTCGCAGATCCGGTTCGCGGCGAGCTCGCGGGTAGCCTCTTCCAGCGATCCGATGGACTGCGCGACCTCATCCACGCCCTCGCCCGACGCCGAGGATCGCGCCCAGCGTCGTGCGGCCGCAGCGACCTTCTCTCCGACCTCGTCGATCGGGGCGGAGATGATGTCCGTCCCCACGAGGCTCTCGTCCGCCGTCGCGCGGAGTGTGACCTCGATGACCGCAAGGTGCGAGACGCCCGCCTGCACGAGGACGTTGCGCAGCCCTCCGTGTTCCTTGGTGAGCGCCGGGTCGGCCCCGACGCACTTGAGGAACGTTATCGTCTCCTCGCCCGCGACGCTGGGGGCGATGAGGATCTGGCCGCTCTGATGCGCGTAGAGCGACTCCGCGAACGTGCGCACTTGGGAGCTGTCCTCGCCCCATACCTCGTTGGCGACGCGGAACCCCTGGGGCTCGACGATGTACCGGAGAGGTCCGTGAGCGCGTGTCTCCTCGTCACTGATGGCGACGAACCGCTCCACAGCTTCGTCCGGGATGGAACTCGTGGGCGGATACAGGCGCAGCGCGTTCGCCGCACCCGCAAGCGCACGGATGACCTCCTGGGCCCGTGCAGCCTCCTGCACGCTCACCCCTCCAGGATCTCTGAACCGACCGTCCATAGTCTCTATCGGCACGCCATGCCGTCTTCGGCAGCGTGGATGTGCGTCGCCTCACACCTCGCCCCGTCCGTCGGTTCTCCTGACAGGCGGTTCATTACGTGCGCTGAACGTGCCGATATCGACGGTTAGAGGGTGTGTGCCCGATCCGACGGACGTCTAGTGCCGAGGGACGTTGACCGCTGTGGCGATCCGCACCAACGCGTACTATCGCAAGCTCGCTGCGGAATGGCTCACCGAAGCGGGCGTTCTCGAGCCGCCGGTCGACATCGAGTGTCTGGCGGCCTATCTCGGCGTACCCATCCGCGCGCTGCGGATGCCGAAGTTCTTCACTGCGGCGC
Organism: Coriobacteriia bacterium; assembly: GCA_030598125.1. Taxonomy (GTDB): domain Bacteria; phylum Actinomycetota; class Coriobacteriia; order Anaerosomatales; family JAUVQN01; genus JAUVQN01. The sequence goes on from JAUVQN010000120.1 coordinate 3,167, forward strand.
TCATCGCCGACGACGGCATGCCGAGCATCCTCGTCAACTCCGCGGCTGGCGAGGGGACGCGCCGTCACGCGCTCGGTCACGTGATCGGCCACATGCTGATGGTCATGGACGAAGGGGCCGCGGGCGCCTATCCCCGGACCGCGACCGAGCACAGGGAAGCCGATGTCCTCGCGACCGCGATCGTCATGCCGGAGCCGATGGTCGCGGACCAGGCGAGCAAGTGGTTCAACGACTACCGCTACCTTGCCAGGCTCTTCGGCGTGCAAGAGAACGAGATGCTCGACAAGATGACGGAGATGGGCATCCTTCGGGAGCGCGCCATCCGCTGGGACTACTGACGCACACACCTTGTCCCACCGTCACGACTCGTCGGAGCGCACCGCGCGGCCCGCCGCCGCGGCTGGGCGTCTGCCTGCGGGCGCCCGCGTTGGGCGAGGGGGCCGTTTCGGGGATACTCACGCATGGAGGGTGCGCACCGGCGCGCGCCGGATGGGATGATCCTCGAGGAGGCTCCGTGCAGGCTGCGTTCGCGATAGGGGTGGACGTCGGAGGTACGTCGCTCGCGGCCGGGGTGGTCGAGCGGGACGGTCGCGTGATCGCCGAGGCCCGACGCGACACGCCCGAGTCGGGTCCCTTCGGCGTGGTCGACGCGATCATCGACGTGATCCAAGAGGTCCAGGAGCAGGTCCATGCCGGAGACATCGCCGGCATCGGTCTCGGGCTGCCCGCGCAGATCGATTTCCGCAAGCAGACGGTCGAGTTCTGCACGAACCTCCCGCTCACTGGCATCGACGTGCGCTCGCTCGTGACGTCACGGGTCAAGGACGGCGTGACGCTCGACAACGACGGGCATGCGGCGGCGCTCGGCGAGTCGCGGTTCGGCGTCGCGAAGGGCGTGCGCGACTTCATCATGGTCACCGTGGGGACGGGCGTCGGCGGCGGCATCTTCGTGAACGGCAAGCCGTATCGTGGCCACCGCGGGCTCGCGGGTGAGCTCGGTCACGCGGTCGTCGATCTCGAAGGGCCCGAGTGCCCGTGCGGAGGCAAGGGTCACCTCGAAGCGTTCGTCGGCGGGCCGGCGATCGTCCGGCGTGCA